>CALZHX010000194.1 GCA_945787435.1 uncultured Woeseiaceae bacterium | reverse complement strand
GATTAGGAATCTGGTGCTCTATCCGACTGAGCTACCGGGGCGGCGCTGCGATTCTAGCAAAACCTCGTGATGCTGCACTTCATGTCAGGTTACGGTGCCTGAATGCTGAAAATCTACCTCACAGGAACGGGTATTGTCGTCACTATTCCAGATTTTTAGCGTATCCAGGGTGTATGCAGGGAATTTAACAGGTTGAATTGGCGCGCCCGACAGGATTCGAACCTGTGACCCCCAGATTAGGAATCTGGTGCTCTATCCGACTGAGCTACGGGCGCTCGCCGAAGGCGATTCTAGCAAAGTGTCGGGCTTAGCAGCATAATAAGTCTATGGCTGGAATCGTCCTTCGCACTCTTATCATCATGCTGGGTTTGTACCTTGCATCGGCCCTGGTACCCGGCGTCCACATTGCTGGAACCGGAAACATGATTATCGCAGCCGTGCTGCTGTGCCTGGTCAACGCAATCGTCAGGCCCATCGCGTTCGTGCTCACGTTGCCGATCACCGTCGTGACACTGGGGCTGTTCCTCTTCGTATTGAATGCGGCCATGTTTGGGCTGGTCGCAGCGATGCTTGATGGCTTCGTTGTTGATGGATTCTGGTCCGCTATTTTTGGTGCGATTATCGTCAGTATTACCAGCACCATCGCATCGTGGTACATCGGTCCATCGGGACGCTACGAGGTCTTTGTCGTACGCCGCGATTGACCAAATCACTTATCGGAACAAATAGTGAGCTGCTCGACAGCGAGAGGATTTGACGTGGACAAACGAGTATTCATACCGGCACTTGTAGTGCTTGCATCCTGTTCAGGCGAGGAGCCTGCGACGGCGCCGATGGAAACCACAGAGTTTTCAGAGGTCATTGTCGAGGCGACGGGCGGCAACCCGGCGGCGGAACATGCGGCGAATCAGATTACCGATCCTTACATGCGCGAGATCATCGAAGAAATCTCAAGCGATGCCTACGAGGGCAGGGGGCCAGGTGCCGCCGGCGACGAGAAGGCGCGAGCGTATCTCGTGCAGCGCATGGAAGATCTCGGGCTTGAGCCGGGTGCCGATGGCAGTTACGAGCAGCCGTTCGACCTGGTCGGTGTCAACGCCTCACAGCCCGATACCTGGACCTTTGAAGGACATGGTCAGACGAAGGTGCTGAAGCAATGGGATCAGTTCATCGCGGGTGCTGGTATCCAGGAAGAGCGGGTGGAAATCGAAGATGCCGAGCTCGTTTTTGTCGGTTACGGGATCCAGGCGCCCGAGTACGACTGGGATGACTACAAGGGCGCTGACCTTGAAGGCAAGATCCTCGTCATGATGAACAACGATCCGGACTGGGATCCGGAGCTGTTCGCCGGCGAGACGCGGCTTTGGTACGGACGCTGGGATTACAAATACCTGAGTGCCGCAAAGCAAGGTGCGGTTGGTGCGATCATCATTCATACGCAGCCGTCTGCGGGTTACCCGTTCCAGGTTGTGCAGACATCCTGGACAGGCGAGCAATTCGAATTGCCGGCTGGCGATGAACCACGCATCAAAGTGCCGGCATGGGTCACAGAGGATACGGCACGTGAACTGATGGCGATGGCGGGACAGGATCTCGATGAGTTGCGCGAAGCGGCCTACAATCGTGACTTCGAGCCGGTGCCATTGGGCATCACTGCATCGATTGGCATGGACGTAGAGATCAACCGCGTGCAGTCCGCCAATGTGCTTGGCCTGATTACTGGCAGCGATCCCGAGCTGAAAGATGAGGTCGTCATCTACACCGCGCATCATGATCACCTCGGCATAGCCACGCCTAATGAGGCAGGTGATACGATTTACAACGGTGCCTACGACAATGCATCCGGTGTTGCTCTCGTTATGGGTATCGCAAAAGCGCTAAAAGCACTTCCCGAAGCACCACGACGGTCCGTGCTGATCGCACTAGTCGGCGCCGAAGAGCAGGGCCTGCTCGGATCGAAGTACTACGCTCAGAACCCGACATTCCGGCCAGGCAAGATAGCGGCGAACCTTAACTATGACGGCGGTAACGTTTGGGGCCATACGCACGATGTCACGTTTGTTGGTCTCGGCAAGTCAACCGTAGATCAACTCACCGAGTTGCTGGCTGCAGAGCAGGGTCGTGTCGTCAAGCCTGACCAGTTTCCGAGTCGCGGCTCGTTCTACCGCTCCGACCAGTTCAGCTTTGCGCGTATCGGTGTGCCGGCAGTTTATCTCGACCCTGGTATGGATTTCGTCGACAGGCCACCGGGCTGGGGTAAAGAGCAAGTCGACCACTTCACCGACGTCAACTATCACCAGCCCTCGGACGAGTACGATCCGAGCTGGAATCTGGATGGAATGATCAGTGATGCGCAGCTCGGCTTCTGGTTGGGCCTTGCCGTTGCGAACGCGGACGAAATGCCGTCCTGGAACGAAGGCGACGAGTTCGAAGCAACACGACTCGAGGCACTCGCTGCCGAAGAAAAGTAGGGTCGCGGCAGCTAGCTGTTCCGCGCCACCAGGATATCGCAGGGCACGTGATCCAATACGTGCTCCGCAGTACTGCCGATAATACGCCGCCGAAGGCCGGTTCGTGCAACGGCACCCATTACAACTATGTCGGCATCCTGCGAACGGGCAAACGCCGGCAAGATGTGCCGGGTGCGTCCTGGCAGCAGATGAATAGCTTTGGAATCGATGTCGTTCGTTGCCGCGAGTGCATCCAGGTGGCGCCGGTGCTCATCGTGCATTTTCTCCTCAAGCTCTTGAACGGGCACTTTCATCGGCTTGAATTCGAGTTTCGCGAACGAGCTCACTTCTTCGAGTCGCTCGTAGGTGTGCAATAACAGCAACTTGCCGCCACATTTTTCGGCGATTGATTTCGCGATTTCGACAATCGTCTGGGTAAGCTCGCCTTTCTCTTCATTCGGATGCATCGGATCAACCGCAGCGATGATGATCGGCTTTTCACTCCACGGCCTTGTCTTAACGAGCCATAGTGGGTATTCGAGTTTGCGAATTAATTGCCAGTCGTTAAACGTAAAGGTCGCCCGTTCTGCGGGGCTGTGATACACCGTGCCCTTGACCACCAGCAGGGGCTCACAGTCCAGCGCCTTTGCGACCATCGCGTCGCTGGCCGGGCGGTTCTGGATGATCGATGTCGAGATATTCAGACCCGGGACTGAGATCGCCGCAACAATTCGCTCGAGCTCTTCTTCCTGCGCCTGCCGGACTGTATCGGCGATCTGTTTCGAGTCCACAGAGATCATAAAACTGCTGCGCAGGAAACTGACGGTTGGATCGCTCAGTACCAGTTCGAGGTCGGCGTCGTAGAGTCCGGCAATCCTTGCGGCCCGTTTTGCAACTTCCAACGGGAAACGTTCCATCTCAACGATGGCGAGAATCGTATTGCGCATTTCTGTCTCCGGCCATGCCGTGTCCGACTCAGAAATTAGATTAGCGACCGGCCAGAATTCTGGCAATTCGTATTTGACGTAGATCAGAAACCGCGCCGCCGGCTATTCGGCGCCATGTAAACAAGAGAGCCGGGTATTACCCGGCTCATTTCTCGTATCCGTTTGTTGTGGCTTACGTGCGTTTGAAGCGACTAAAGAACCCGCCTTTTGCGTCCTCGTCGTCCTCGTCGTCCTCGTCATGGATCTCGGGTGGGCGCACGCTTAGTGCTTCCAGTGTCTGCGTCATCGATGT
>CALZHX010000193.1 GCA_945787435.1 uncultured Woeseiaceae bacterium | reverse complement strand
TACAGCATTTCCGAGCTCTACGATATGCGGAAACGCATGGGCATGCTGTTCCAGAACGGCGCGCTGCTGACGGATATGAGCGTATTCGAGAACGTTGCATTTCCATTGCGCGAGCACACGCGGCTCGGGGAACGGCTGATTCGCAATGTGGTACTCATGAAGCTGCACGCTGTAGGTCTTCGCGGCGCTGCCTACATGATGCCTGCGCAGCTTTCGGGCGGCATGGCGCGACGCGTTGCATTGGCGCGAGCGATCGTCATGGACCCCGCGATATTGATTTACGACGAGCCTTTCGTGGGCCTTGATCCAATCTCGATGGGCGTCATTTCCGAGCTAATTCATCAGATGAATGACGCGCTCGGCATTACGAGCATAGTCGTCAGTCACGATGTCAAAGAAATCGGTGACGTCGCGGATTACAGCTACGTGATCGCCGACGGCAAGGTTGCTGCCTCCGGTCGTCCGGCAGATCTGACAAATGATTCGTCGGAGCTGGTCAGGCAGTTCATGCTGGGGCTCGCTGATGGACCAGTCGCGTTTCACTACGACGCTCCAGACTATGCCGAGCAACTCCTCGGCACTAATCCGGACTAAGCTCGTATGTTGCGCGATATCTGGAATACGTTTCTTGGCTTTTTGCACAGCTTTGGCGGGATGTGCCTGTTTTTCCTGCGCCTCGTTCAATACACGCCACAGGTGCTGTTCAAACGGTTTTCGCTTGTTGTGTACCAGGTTCACAACGCCGGTGCGTTATCGCTGGTCGTAATTGTGATTAGTGGGCTATTTGTTGGTGCGGTGCTCGGCTTGCTGGCGTATTCCAGTCTTGAGCAATTTAATGCTGAGGATACGACCGGCATTTTCGCCGGTCTCGGACTCACCAAAGGCATAGGACCAGTGTTCACAGCGCTGCTGTTTGCGGGGCGTGCGGGAACGGCGCTCACATCCGAAATCGGTCTCATGAAGGCGACGGATCAACTCTCCGCCATGGAGATGATGGCCGTGGACCCATTGCGCTATGTGGCTGTGCCACGGTTTCTCGGTGGTGTTATCGCAATGCCACTTCTTACTGCAATTTTTACGTCGATCGGACTGCTGGGCGCGCATCTTGTCGCGGTGGAACAGCTTGGTGTCGATGTTGGTGCCTACTGGCAGCAATTGCAGAATGTTGTCGATGATCCAGATGTTCACGAGGGAATTACAAAGAGCATCGTTTTCGGCATAGTTGCCAGCCTGGTAGCCGTCTGGGAAGGTTACAATTCGACGCCAACCGCTGAAGGTGTCGGCCGGGCTACGACGCGGACCGTCGTCGTCACGTCCATCGCAGTGTTGTTCTTCAATTATATGATCACGGCAATTTACCTCTGAGGTAGGACCATGCAGCAAACACGTACGATTGAGTTAGGCACAGGCCTTTTTGCATTACTCGGCATTGGTGCGCTGTTCTTCCTGACTACGCAAACGACGGGAAGTGACGATTTCAACGTCGACGATACCTACGAAGTAGCGGCGCGCTTCGACAATGTAGGCAGCCTGAAGCCGCGAGCACCGGTGTCAATGTCTGGCGTTACCATTGGTCGTGTGACCGAGATTCACTTCGATTCGGATGCACTGGAGGCCGTGGTCACGTTTGTCGTAGACAGCCAGTACGACCAGATTCCAGATGATTCTGATGCCAGCATACTGACGGCCGGACTATTGGGCAGCCAATATATTGGTCTTACAGCCGGAGGATCACCGCTCTATCTCGAGGACGGTAGTGAGATCCTGTTCACGCAATCTGCCCTCCTGCTTGAGAATATAATAGGCAAGTTCCTGGTTAGTGGGCCGCCAGAAAGTGATGGCGGGGACGAAGAGTAGCTTGAGGTGCGGATGAATATATTTCGATTTGTGATTTTGGCGTTTATTGCTACGCACGCGCTGGCTGTCACTGATGCTGAGGCGGCGACGCGGCCTGTCGAAGTCATTGAAGGCGCTGTTGATTTGCTCAACGAGGGTCTGGACGGCCGCAAGGATGAGCTCGCCGCCGATCAGGCGGCGCTGCGCGCCTTTATTGACGGAATTCTCTTGCCGCGTTTTGATCGGGAATTTGCTGCTGGTGCCGTACTGGGTAAACACTGGCGGACGGCGAGTGATGAGCAGAAAGGTCGATTCATATCTGCTTTTTATGAAACACTTCTGCAGCGCTATGCCGACGGAATACTTGAGTTCGAGATGGATCGCGTGGAGATCCTCCCGTACAAGGGCGATGCCAGTAAGCGCACCACGGTTGTGAAAACAAATGTGCGTCTCGATGATGGCAGCAAGATTCCTGTGCATTACACGCTGGTGAATCGCGAAGACCAGTGGCGCATGTTCGATGTGAAAATCGAAGGTATCTCCTACGTCGTCAATTATCGCAAGGAACTCGAATCAGAAATACGCAGCACGAGCCTCGACGCAGTCATTGACAGGCTCGAGCGAGAAACTGGTGCCGTTGCTGATGAGTGAGTTTGCTTTGCAAGATCAGGGCGAGGGGCGTTTCTCGCTAAGCGGTGACATGTCTTTTGAAACCGCGAACCAGATTCTGAAATCGAGTGAACCGTTATTTCGTTCACACGCAACGCTTGAAATCGACCTGTCGGGAGTTGGTATAGCCGATTCGGCCGGCCTGGCGCTGATGCTTGAGTGGAAGGCGCAAGCCGGGAAGCGCGGCGCGCTGGTTCAGTTCGTGGCTGTTCCGGAGAGTATTCTGGCTGTCGCGAAGACGTCAGAGGTCAGTGACCTGATCTAAACGGTCCTGTTCAGAAGCTTATTCTGCCGTCGCGTCTTCGTCCTCGAAGAACTCGTCAAACATCTCGCCGTCGTAATACTCTTCTTATTCATCGGTTGGCGGACTGCCGTCGTAAATGCGAAACATGCGGTTTTGTCGGAAGGCTTCACGGACGGTTACGTAGGGGTCCTGGGACTCTTCGAGCATGGCATCTGCGCCCAGCAAGCGATACCTGAGATCGATGAGGCGTAATGCCCAGACTTTGTCGCGTACGGAGGTATTGTCATAGTGCGTCCAGACATCCGTGTAATAGTCCACCGGTATTGCAGCGGTGTCCGAGACCGTACTCGGCCCCAAAAATGGCAGGACAATGTAAGGGCCATCGGGTACGCCCCAGACCGACAAGGTCTCTGCGAAGTTCTCATCGTAGCGCTCCATTCCGGAAGCGCCTGCTATATCAAACAGGCCAGCGACACCCAGAGTGCTATTGAACAGGAACCGCCCGAGTTCGTTGAAGCCACGTCCTGGTTTGCCTTGCAGGAAATTGTTCAGCGCCGATCGTGGCGTCGTCAAATTGCTGAAGAAATGCGTGACACTGCGGCGTACCGCCGTGGGCAAGACCTTGCGGTAACCGCTGGCGAGGGGACGCAGTGCACCCCTGTCTATCGCCATATTGAATGCGTGCACTTTGCGGTTGAACGGCTCGAACGGGTCGTACTCGACCAAAGTCGAGTTTTCGTCCTGCGGATCGTGTGACGCGCAGCCAGTCAGGGATGCGGCCACTACCAGTAGCAGCAACAACGTCAACGAGTGCGAAAAACGCACCTCGCTCTGCATTATTGACCTGCGCTCGCGGTAAGGCCGACCGGGCGACTGCGCTGCAACTGCGTGAGCTGTTCCTCCGTCATGAACTCGCGGATGAAGTCGATCCTGGCTTCAAATCGAATGCGCTGGATTTCCTGCAGCTCCGGCATTGCC
>CALZHX010000192.1 GCA_945787435.1 uncultured Woeseiaceae bacterium | reverse complement strand
CGGTCCGAATATCTCTGTGCCCTGCATTTTTATCCTGCTCCTGTGTTGTTTTCGATGGCGCTGCGCCACCTCGCGATTTTCTGCGGATACGCCATCGCCGCATAGGCCGGACTCGTCGATGGCAGCGTATACTGCTGCAACGCGGCGCCTGAGTCATCCACAAATCTTGCGTACATCTGCGCCGCCTTCTGACCGTTGAAGCATAGTCGTTCGATGTCCGGATGGCGCAGAAAAAACGTGCCGAAATCATTTGCTTTGGCAGTATCCATCTTTATGTCGGCGTCCATACTGCCTGGGCGCAGTGACTCAGCGAGTACATCCCAGAGTGCGATGCCGTTTTCTACGAGCGTCGCACAGCGCTGCTCATACGTTCCGTCCGCCCCGACCAGGTCCCGCATGATGCGCCAGAACACATTCTGCGGATGGGCGTAGTACTGCACTGCCTGCAGGGAACGTTGACCCGGCAGGCTGCCGAGTATCAGGATTCGGGCGTCGCTGCGAGCCACCGGCGCGAAGCAGCTCGACGGCGATGTCACGGCTTCGCGTTTCTCTGGGTTTCGGTCTGTTTGTCGGATTCCCGTCATCTGTGCATTGCAGTATAAAACGTCATGGTCAGGAGAAACCGATGAACGGACTTGCATGGACGCTTTTATTCATACTGCTTTTCGCACCGGAGGCCGACGCCTCACGCAAATCCGACGACGCCGCATGCGCGGAAGTAAAAGAGAAGATCCGCACAATCGAGTCGCGCATGCGTGCCGGTTATACTCGTGCCCAGGGCGAACGCTATGAAGAACGATTGCGCGAGTTGCGCGCGAAACGCCGCAAAATCTGTCGCTAGGTCAGACGATGCCGAAGCTAGTAGCCGAGCTCCGGATCGACGACATTCAGCAATGCCTCACCGGCAATAAAGCGGCGCAGGTTTTCCTTCGCGAGAATGTTGTGACGAATTCTGTTGCCACCCCGGCCCGATACGTGCGGCGTAATTATGACGTTTTCCATGCGCCACAACGGGTGCGCTGAAGGTAACGGTTCAGGATCGGTAACATCCAGCGCCGCGCCGGCGATTTGCCCGCTCTCGAGAGCAGCAACCAGGTCTGCCGTAACCACCGTTTTCCCTCGCCCGACGTTGATGAAATACGCGCCACGCTTTGCAACGTCGAAGAACTTTGCATCGAACGTGCCTTCCGTCTCGGCCGTGTGTGGCAGCGCGTTGACGATAAAGTCTGCTTGCGCAGCCAGCTCATGGAGTTCATGCGAAAGCCCGACATAGTCGACGAAATTCGGGCCCTCGCGGGAACTGCGGCGCGTCCCTATTACCCGCATGTCCAACGCGGCAACGCGCCGTGCGGCCTCGGTCCCGATTCCGCCAAGCCCGACAACCAGCACCGTTTTGCCACCGATGGATTGCATGTTATTGACAATCTCGGAGCCGCGTACCCACTCGCCGTCCGCCATGGCCTTGCTAAGCGGTATTAGTCCGCGCGCAAGGCTCAGAATCATGGCCGTAACATGCTCACCAATTACCGGAGATGACATTTTCTGCATGTTTGTCAGCATGACATCGCCCCGTCTGACCCGGTCGACCGCCAGACATCGTTCCGCACCGGCTCCGAATACCTGGATCCAGATCGCATCCGAAGCCGCTGCCAGGATGCGAGGGGAGCAGAATCCGACAATTGCATCAGCACCCTCAGCATTCGCTGCGGCCTCACTCTCGGAACTCACGCGCACCAGGTTCACGCCCGGCGCCATGCCATCGACTTTGTCATACAAGCCGGCGAAATCGCGCACGATGATTTTTTGCGGCGTGCGCCAGCCCGGGAAGTCCCTTGCCGCGACCGGACCAGGTTTGATGCCCGTCTGCTCAATCAGTTGATCGATAGCGGACTGGCTGAACGCCGGCTGAGCGAGCAGGAGCACGAGTAAGAAAACACCACTTCGTTTCATATTGATCTGGATCAATGTACTTCCTCATTCATCAAGGCTGTAGGCTATCATGACAATGTTTTCAGGAGGAGCGACCGGTATGAGCAAGATTGCGTCCGATGATGAATGGCTCGCCGCGCGCCTCAAACTTCTGGACGAAGAAAAGGCGTTTCAGAAGGCACGCGATGATCTTGCCCGCAGACGGCGCGACCTGCCCTGGCGCAGGATAGACGCCGAGTATGTGTTTGATGGTGAGAGCGGACAGGCATCGCTGAGTGAGTTGTTTGGCGACGCATCGCAACTGCTCATCTATCATTTTATGTTTCACCCGGAGTGGGATGCTGGCTGTAAGTCGTGCTCGTTCTGGGCTGATTCCTACAACGGTTCCATTACACATCTGAGGGCTCGCGACGTTGCACTCGTCGCGGTATCGCGTGCACCGCTGGACCTGCTGCTTGCCTACCGGGAACGCATGGGCTGGAGTTTTCCCTGGGTCTCATCCGCGACGAACTCGTTCAACTACGACTTCGGCGTCTCATTTTCGCCAAGACAGATCGAATCGGGTCTGGCTAATTACAACTACAAGGCAGGAAACGCGAGAATTGAGGAACTCCCGGGTATCAGCGTGTTCGCCCATGATGGTGGGGATGTCTATCACACATACTCAACGTACGCGCGCGGCCTGGACCCGTACAACGCAAGCTATCAACTACTTGATATTGTCCCGAAAGGACGCGACGAAGATAACCTGTCCTACAAGCAGGACTGGATCAGGCGGCACGACGAGTACTAGCTACGCAGGGAAGAAGTCGATCGGCTTGGTCGTCGTTATCGCCTCGACATCTTTTGCGGTGAAGCGGAACATCTTCACGCGAGCGACGAGTTTAGCCTCGAGTTCCGGATCACCCAGTTCACTCGAGACAATTTCACAGAACGTCACAGAACCGTTCGGTGCGATCGTCAGCCGCAATACCAGCTTGCCTTCGAGTGTTGGGTCATTACGCAAGGCCCGATTGTAGAGCCCGAAGATCACGCCTTTGTTCTTGTCGAACACCAGTTCGATCTCTTCACGCGAACGTGAAGCCTTGCCACTCGTTCCAGTGCGGCGTGCACCGCCGGCCGGCCCGATTGCCGCGACCGGACTATCCACTTTCGTTGTCGAGCGTCCGGCTATACCGGTTCCGCCCGTGTTTCGGCTCATGTTGGCCGTGTTGATACCGGCAGAAGCGGTACCCACTTTGGATGTGATCATTGCGCGTTCGCTTCGCTCTGCTTCGCCAACGGATGCGGACAGTTGACGATCATCAGCAACCTTCTCGAGCAATTCCTGGTCGACGAGGTCGGCAAGGTCTTCTGCGAACGGCATGAACGCTGCCTGTGCCTGTTCGCGGGCAACCTCTTCCAGATCCGGCGCTGGCTCAGGCTCGGGTTCCGGTTCCTCGGCTACCTGCTCGGGCTCGGGCTCCGGTTCCGGTTCCGGTTCCGGTTCCGGCTCATCCTCAACCTCGGGCTCTTCGGGCTCTGGCTCAGGTGGCGGTGGTGGCGGCAGCGGTTGTTCTTCGAGCAAAAGCTGCGCTATGCGCGGCGGAATCTCAATGATGTCGTCGAATTCCGGTTCGGGCGCCGGCAAAAACGGCCATACGAGACTCAACACCAGCACCGTGATGAATATATTACGGAGCAAGCGCTGGAACTTGCGTTCCTGGCTCGAATCCGATGTCCACGGCAGGTCGTACTCTCTGTAGAACGGTAAATCCACGCGCTACTCCTAAGCTATCCTTGCGCCTCTATTGCGATGCCTGCAGATTGTCGAGCTTGTCGGAGCTCTTCTGCAGTACCGCAAGAGAAATCTGTCCGTAATCCGATGCCGTACAGGTTGCCATCACCTTCTTCAACAACCGATACGGAATTTCCTTGTCACCCATGATCGTGACTTCGCGACCCTCAATATCCTGCTGAGCTTCACGTTTCAGCACGCGGTCGTTCTGAGACACAAGTGCCTCGCGCAGTGCCGGTATATCGTTGCCCTTTATGCGCATCACGTCTGCGACCTTCGCAACCGGCGAACCCTGAACAATGATGTCTTCTTCGCCGATCAGAATGACCACCGTCTCTTTTGCCTTTTCTTCGGCGATCGACTCCGGCAATTGCAGGTCCTTGGCGTTCGGTAGTGTCTCGACATCCGAGGAATTGACGAGCAGGAAGAACACAAGAATCGTGAAGATATCCATTAGTGATACGAGATTGAGTGCACCGGCGCCTCTGTTGCGCTTGTGGTGCTTCGCCATCCGTTTTGCGCGTCCTGACTTAACCATGCCTATGCACCTCCGGATGGGACCGGCGCGTCGCCAATGGAAATATCGGGAAACAGGTCGCTGCGCACGATCGAAAGCCCCACGGCCTCTTCACCGACCCGCACGCGATCCATAACCTGCACAAGCGTGTCGTACTCTATTTCGGACTCAAGGAGAATTGAGGCATCCGTTTTCGCGGGATACCTCACTTTGAGCTCCAGCAATTTGCCGCTCAGGGCGTCGTAGTCGTACTCGCCATCTTCAAGGTTCGGGTAGATACCCAGCAAACCCTGGTTGCGATCTCCGACTTCGATCTTGTCGCTACGAACGATGACTTCCAGTTGAAACGTCTGTTCCTGCGGATCCACGGCCTCGGTTGAGGAGCCTGGCAAATTCAGTTCGAGAATTGCCAAACGCGAGAACACCGCTGTAATCAGCAGGAACGGAACCAGAATGACCATCAGGTTCATAAAAGCCGTGATGTTGAGTTCGGCCGTCTCCACATTGTGACGACCGCCTCTTCGGCGACTCAGCATGCTTACGCTCCGGAAGTCTTAAGCTGGCGTTCTGTAACCGCGTTGAGGAACTTGACGCTGGCCATCTCGAGGCTGTCTACGAGCTGATTCGTCTTCGTCTGCAACAGCGCGTGGACCAACAAAAGCGGAATTGCGACCATCAGGCCGAACGCCGTCGTGTTCATCGCGACCGAAATAGACGCCGACAGCAAATCTGCCTTGTCAGCCGGGTTAGCATTCGATACTGCCGTGAACGCGCGAATCAGGCCGATAATCGTACCGAGCAGTCCAAGCAGCGTTGCAATATTTGCAAGCGTTGCGAGGTAGTGCGTACGCTTCTCGAGCCGCGGCAGTACTTCCATCATGCTTTCTTCCATCGCCTTCTCAATGTCATCGCGACGGCGGGCCGACTTTACGCGGTACAGGCCGTAGGTCAGAATCGAGCCGATGGCGGCTCTCGATTTGGCAGTGTGCTGAGCTGCTTCCTGGAAGTTACCGACCTTCAGCAGCGGCACGATTTTCTTCCACAAAGCGCGGTTGCTCGCGCCCGACATTGTCAAATACATCCAGCGCTCGATTGCGATCGCTACGCCGAATGCGAATACGAACAGGATCGGGTACATGAACGCCCCGCCTTCCTGAAAAAATCGCACTAATGTGCCCATTGTCTTGCTCCTCTGATTAAACCAAGCGGCTCGGCCGCTCCTACTCTTCTCCGTACAGGTCGTCGAAATACTCGACCTGCCTGATAAATTCTTCCCGGTCCAGCGGTGCCAACACCTCGTCAAGCAGACTGTTGACGGGCTTGCCCGTTAGCTCACCCGGATCCGACTTCTGCCAGGGCACGATGTACAGCACCTTCGGCAATTCCTGGTTACCCGTAATCTCCGTACGTCCCAGCTCCAACCGGTCCATCACCTGGCTGCCGGACTCTTCCCGCGTTACATCGGCTGCAAGTTCGGCTGATGAAACGGCTGGCTCGATGTCATCCGTCGCTGCATCGACGGTGCTCGATGTATCGACTGCCGGCTCCAGACTTGCCGAAGTATCGACTGCCGGCTCAAAATCTTCCGCATCTTGCGCAAAACTGGCAAACGCCTCCAACACCCTGGCAAGCATGAATCGGGGGCCGAATACTTTGAGTGATGCAGTACTCATGTCCGTCATTCCGCCACGTTTGCCGTACGCTGACTCGCCGCTACGCGGCGCGTCAGATCTGTGATCCACTTCTCAACTTTCGCGTCATTTCCCACAAGCCCCTGGTAAATCTCGAAATGTTGCAATGCAACATCCAGACGCTGCAGATACAGTTCGTTGAGAACGCCCAGGTTGTAGTGTGCCAAGGCGTAATCGGGCGACGCTGTGACGGCCTTCAAATAAGCGGCTTCTGCCTCAATAAATTTGCCATTTCTGCGAAGCAGCATGCCCTGCTGGTTGAGGGCTGCCGGATGATTGGGATTTAACGCCAAAGCCGCGTCAATAGAGGCCTGCGCAGCCTTCTCGTTGCCGTTTTGGCCGTGAATAATGGCCAGATTGACGTGGGCACCGGGGTAAGCCGGGTATTGCAGCAGGAATTCCTTCAGGCGCAGTTCGGCTTCGACGAAGTCGCCCGACGCCATAACGGCAACGGCCTGTTCGAACAACGTCTGCGCCTGCGCCGGAATCTCAGGGTGCTGCACCGCTGCCTGTTTACCCGTGACGGTCCCGGACGCCTGGCTGCGTCGCTCTGCGGATGCCGGACCGCCCGATGAGGCACAACCAGCCATGACCAGCATAGCCACTGGCAATATCAGCCTCAGAGGCAGATTAATATAGCGCTGTAACAGCATCTTCAGTGCGCTCCGATTTCGCGTACCGCGCCGGCATCAGGCCAGCGAGGCGGTCAAAACTTCTCTTCACCCATTCGTCATACACACCGTCGGGCGCCCGATCGGCATTCGCCTTGTACAAGTCGATTGCCTTTTCTTCAAATGGGTACATTTGCTCCTCGAGCAGCAATTCGTATTGCTCCATAGCCGCATCGTCGAGGTTCGCGGGTCGCTCGGAATCCAGCAGGTCTGAGCTGAACTGTTCGTAGACCTCACCGAGTCGGTAGGTTGCGGCCGTCGTCACTTCAGCAACGCCGTAGTCAGCAGCATCGGTGTAGACCTTGATCACATCTTCCATCAGTGAGCGTTTGAGCTTCATGCTGTCGGCGAGTGGCTGATTCAGCTTGACGACCGTGAATCGCCTCAGTACGGGCTCTGCGAGCTCTAGTGAGGCCGTAGCCGCGATGTACTTGGTTCGATCAGAACGCTGCGACCCTGCCGTCGCGTCTACCCGGACCAATTCCTGGAGTCGCGCCGTCACAGCCGCCTCATCGCCGGCCGCACGTGAGATCTCAAGCAAGCGATAGCGAGCTTCGACCGATTCAGACAGCGGGTTTGGATACGACACGATGATGGTCTCGAGCACGCGCTGCTCGCTTGTGATCGTGTTGCTGCCTTTGTACAACTCCGCCGCCTTCCACAGTGCCTCACGGCGCACATCATCGGTGCTGGAGGGGGCTACTGCGATGCGCTCGAATTCCTGGGCAGCCTGCACGCTGTTGCCCGACTCGAGGTACGTCACGGCAAGATTCTGCGTGATGTCATCTGCAAACTCGCTGTCAGGGTAGTCGGCGCGAAATTTCTCAAGCGCACCCGATGCACGACCCCAGGCTTTGAGGTTGATCAGCGCTGCAGCCGCATCGTATTCCGCAGTCATCCGAAAATCTGAATCCGGTACAACCTGCCCAAGACGGGTGAAATGCGTAACGGCCTGCTCCAGCATCCCCATGTCGCGCGCCATCTCGCCCTGCTTGTAGATCGACGATGCGATGCGATCCTTGATCTCCTGGTTGGCCTCCGGATCATCCGGTGGAGTAAACGTACGTAGCTGGTAATAGGACTGTTCCGCAGCTTCGAAGTTGGACAAATCGAATTGCGAATGCGCCATAACGGTCCAGGCTGTTCTGGCAAGTTCCGGTTTGACCGGCGGTTGCTTGGCGACAATTATCTGGCTCACGGCGATTGCCAGGTCGAACTGGTTCTGCGCGAACAAGTCTTCGGCGACGGTCGTCAGCACGGCACCTGATTCGGGGTGCTGCGGAAAAGTGTCAGCGAATTTCAGGCCGCTATCCAGGTAGCGCTGATGCCAGGCCGATTTGGCCTCTGCATAGGCCGGGCCCGTCAGTCGCAGCTCGTGCTCACGATACGCAAGAATGGCTGCATACGCGGCTTCGGCCGAGCGCTCATGTGTCGGATACTCGTAAGCCGTCCTTTCGTACTCCGCCGTGGCCTCGTCAAACTGCTCGCTCTCAAACAGAATTTCGGCCAGCAGGAAATTTGTATTTGCCGTGTCTGGCTCGCCCGGGAAGAACGAAAGGTACTTGCGATAGTAGCGCGCAGCCTCCTGGTAGTCGGCGCGTTCGCCGTCTTTTTGCGCCTCGGCGTGGTAGTACTTGGCGAGGTCTGTCAGGTTTTCCTTCAGGTACGCCTCTACACCGGCATTCTCGGCACGCGGATTGCGCAACCAGAAATCACCGTCCATCCCATAGCGTTCTACGAACCCTTTCTTACCTTCGAGTACGAGGCTCGGGAAGCCACCACGTTTGTACGACTCGATAACCTCGACCTGCAACAGCGGCGACTTCGGATGGTATGGATCTTGCGCGACAAAGGCCTCATACGTTTCGGCCGCGTCCTGGAAACGTTCTTTCTCCAGGAACAGGTTGCCGAGGTTCATATAAATGACATAGGCATACTCCGGGTGACCCTGCTGATCCAGAAACTCGGTAATGCTGTCAGCGCCTTGCATATAGGAGAAGCTGATACTGAGCACGCGAAACGTGTCTTCAACCAGCTCCTGGTTGGCACGACTCAACTGCTCCAGCCGGTTTTCACCGTCCTGTAATTCGATGTTACGTATCTTGCGGTCGAGTAGCTCGAAGAACGGCGCGAGACTGTCTTCATTCCATCCCAGCTTGAACTGTGCCCAGCCGAGTTTGTACAGCGATTGCTCGTAGAAACGCGATGCATCGCCGTAAGCGATGACGTCTTTGTACGCCAGCTCGGCATCGTTGTAGTTCTTGCGCAGGAACATCATCTCACCGCGACGGAACTGTACTTCGTCGATCAGAAGTGTATCCGGGTACTTATTCACCAATTCGTTGAGGGCGACAAGCGCTTCGTCGTTGCGCCCACCCATTTCATAGGCGCGAGCAAGCTGATAGAGCACGGTGTCATTGCGACGGTAGTCGGGATACGACTCGAGCAATTGCTGGTAAAGCTGAACCGCATTGTTGAAGCTGGCGTGATTCAGCGTATCGATGTTTGCGGCGAGCTGCTCTGCCTCAGTGGCATCGAGCTCGAGGTCACCCAGACGGCGCAATGCCTCGGACCGCAGTTCAGGATCATCGGAAACGAGGTCAAGAAACGCACGGTAGTTGTCACGTGCCAGGTCCGTGCTACCTACGATGACCTTGCCGGTACGAATCTCCACATCTTTGTCTTCGAGGCTCGCAATAGTATCCCGCTTCTTGATGTTGTCGGCTTGAGCCGATGTCCCTATCAAGATTAGTGCCAGCAGAGTGAGGAGACGCGCAGTCATTCGCCTGTTCCTTCCGCGGCTGAGGCAATATCGTAGATCGCCGCCAGCGCGAAGCGCGCCTGTACCGTGTATACGTCCAGCCGTTGCTTCTGTGCCCGCAATTCTCCAACAGCAATCGACTCGAGAAACGAGCGCTGTTCGCCCATTGCCTCAGCAACACGCAGCTGCATGCCGTCGATTTTCGGGCTGAGGCCGTAAACACGATTATTAAATTTCTCAAAACGTAACGGTTCGTTACGCATTGAGTCGTCGATTTGCCGCCGCGAGCGCTGCGCTTCGACGAGCGCCTCTCCGGTCTTGCGTACATCGCGGCGCGCACGCCACAGACGGTCCTGGAAGTCCCTCTCAAGCTGCCACTGCAACACGCCTTTGAGCAACAGGACTTTATCCCGGACCTCGTCGGCTTCGGGAATATCCGCAGTGAGCGCCGTCATGCTCTCAAAATCCGCTATCTCGCCCCACATCTCGAACTCGCGCTCGTTGGCGAGTGCGAGCCAGTCATGACCTTGCTCAATTTCATCGAGCTGCGCGTCGAATTCAAATTTGCGCTGCACCATGTCGTCAATGTCCGCACGGGCCAGTGCATCCTCGACGCGCGGCAGGCGCTCATCGTAGGCCTGCTTGCGCGTCTCGAGCATGTTGGCAAACACATCGACACTGCCCTGCCATTGCTCGAGGTTGTTATTGAGGTAGTGCAGGTCCCGATAGTTCTTCAGGCCTTCCTGGAACTCATGTGTCGCCAGCAAGTGGTACAGGTAGCGAGCTTCGGGCCCCTCCGGTAACTGCTCCAACCTCCAGAACCAACCCGTGCTATCGAGTGGATCGTCGGCGAGAAACTGGTCGAAGATATCGCCGGACTGGATGAAGCCAATCGTGCGGTCGATACGATTGGCTTCCTCGTAGAATGCCTCAATCGCGTTGAGGTAGTGATCCGCGGCCTGGCTGATTGAATCGAGTTTGCCGAGCGCGTACGGAATAGCGAGCATGGACTCCTGCACCGCCGAATCGAGCAAATCACGACTGCGCAATTCCATCCATGGCACGAGCGCACGCCGGTAATTTTCGGTTTCCGCATCCGCCCAGCCGACACCCAGCAGTGCCTTGTTCGAAAAAGGGCCTTCAAGCCTCACGCGCTGCAGTGGTTCCTTGGCAGCGAGCGGCTGGCCATCCTGCAACAGCGCATAACCAAGCGCGATATTTGCCTTGTCTCGAAGCGATGCCAATTCCTCACTGGAAGGGTTAAGCTCGCCGAGCTCACCCAGGATCTCTTTGGCACCCGCGACATTGCCATAGCGCACCATGGCAACGCCGAGGTTGAATTTGGCGTAGCTGGCCCATTCTGTTCTGCCTTTCCAGTCTTCCAGCAGAGCGATTGCACGCCCATACTGACCACTGTTGATATAGATCTGCGACTGCAGCATCTGCGCTTCGCGCTGCAGGTTGTCGGGCAGGTCTTCACTCAGGTAGGACAGCGCCTCCTGCGACTTGTCGAGATATCCGCGTTGCAACCAGATTTTGGCCAGGAAAAACCACGTGCGATCACGAGTTTCCAGGTCGACATTGTCCGCCAGGAGGCGCTCAAAGATCGCCGCCGCCTCGAGGTGATGTCCATAGGATAGATACAGACCACCGAGCAGGAGCTCGGCCTGTTCTTCATGCTCGCTCAGCAGACCCTGTTGCTGCGCCGCCAAAAGACGCACGATAGCCGGGAAGTAATCTTCCTTATAGAAGTGGAAAAGGACCTCGCCGTAGTGCGGGTCCTCCACGACAATCGGTTCAGGGTCGTTCTTGGCGGCGTATGCCGTTGGCATTGAGGCCAACAACAGGAAACAAAGCGCGACAGGAATGGAGCGGCAACGCAACAAAGATCACTCCCATTCCTTGACGACGAACTCCGGTTGCTGCTTCTTCACACGGTCCGTGATCTCAAGTTCGATGTATTTGGCGCCGATGCCCTTGTCGAATGTCAACGTTGCACCACGCCGGTAGTCGCGAGTATTCGGTCCGCCGCCGGTAAATGTGGCGATCAGCTCGTGATCACCCGTTTTGAGATTTGCCATGTGGACGCGATGTACACCGCCACGAACCAGAGCATCGGCTTCGCGTTCGGTGTACAGGTAGTTCGCCACCTCCTTGCCATCGATCTTCAAATTGACCGAGTCGAGATCGAAATACTCGCCGACGTCCAACGAAATAAAGAAAGCGACCTGGGAGTTGGCCGGAAACAGCAACTCTTCCTCAAGCAGGAACAGGTCCCTGTTCAGATCGAGCACTTCCTTTTTCAGGTTCTGCACGTCCTCATCAAGACTGCGAAACTTTTCGCGCGATGCAGCCTCGG
>CALZHX010000191.1 GCA_945787435.1 uncultured Woeseiaceae bacterium | reverse complement strand
TGTAGTCATAACCGGGCACCTCTGACTGAACTGAGCAACAGGATAGATAGTCTCCCGGGCAAACGCGAGAATCCTGAGGATGGCCGGACGATTTGTTGATGACTGCTAGTTTCCACGATAGTAATAGCGCCTCGCGAAGTCTCTAATGTAGCAATCCGTATCGGGACCTGGTCCCGCCTGTATTGGAGGCTCAACCATGTTGGACAAAGTATCGGATCTGGCAGGTCCGGGAATCAGCACTTACGAGAAAGTCGCAGAAATCCTGCCACAAAACTACGAATCACTTCTGGGCCGGAAGGACACCCAGAAAGCTATTTACGATGTGAAGGAGTACATCGAGAAGGGGCTCGCCAGCGAACTCAACCTCATGCTCGTGCAGGTGCCCCTGATCGTGGAAGTGGCGTCTGGTATGAACGACATGCTCGACCGTGACGGCTCACGTACGCCTGTCGAGTTTGATTGTGGCCTGGGTATCGAAAAACCGGTTCGTGCCTCGATCGTGCAAGCCGCAACCAAGTGGAAACGCTGGGCGCTGAAGCAATTCGAATGCGAGGTTCACGAAGGCATCAACACGGACATGCGCGCGGTCAGGAAGGATTATTTTCTCGACCACGACCACAGTAGCTATGTGGATCAATGGGACTGGGAACAAGTCATTACTGATGAGGACCGTAACCTCGAGTATCTGACGGCCGTGGTGAAGAAGATCTGGAAGGTCATTGTCGGTGCCGAGAAAATGGTCATGGACAAATATCCGGCGTTGCGGGATCCACGGTTTCCGCCATTACCCGAGGAGCTGCACTTTATCCACGCCGAAGAAATTCTGGCGAAGTACCCCGATCTGCCAAGAAAGGAAAGAGAGACCAGGATCATCGAAGAGTACGGTGCTGTGTTCATCTACGGTATTGGCTGGGTCCTGGAAGATGGCTATCCGCATGAAATGCGAGCGGCTGATTACGATGACTGGGTAACTCCGACTATCGAAAAGGATGGCAAGCTAATGCACGGCCTGAATGGCGACATCCTGGTGTACAACCACCTGACCAAGAGACGCCACGAGCTCACCTCGATGGGTATCAGGGTCACTCCGGAAACGCTCAGGGAACAAATGACGATCGCTGAGCGGGAAGATGAATTGTCCCAGCCGTACCACCAGATGATCCTCAATAATGAGATTCCGCTGTCGATCGGCGGTGGTATCGGCCAGTCACGCGTTCAGATGCTTCTCCTTCGGAAAGCACATCTTGGCGAAGTCAGCACGACCGTGTGGCCGCCGCAGCTTCATGAGATCTGTGAAGACCGCAATATTCACGTACTGAAGTAAGCAACGACGCACAAAAAAAGCCCTCCGAAATGGAGGGCTTTTCTTTGAGTATCCCATTTGGGACTATCCGCGCACGTGGGTCTTCCTGTAGCCTAGAACCGGTAGCGAGGCTCGCTACCGAGTTTGGAGGAAACAATGATTGGACGAATATCAGTAGCCTCGATCTCTATATTCATCGGTGCGTGTGCAACTTCAGGCCCTGAAGCACCGGCGCCAGCAGTAACGGCGTCGTCAGCGAGCGCTGATGCTGTCGCATCAGACAAACCCTCGGCCCCGCCTGCGGGTGTCATTCACGATTTGGACGCGTCCGGCGTGCCGACGACTGCGGGTGTTTCGCCCGCGAGCGAATCGGATGAGATCGTCTGTCGCCGGGAGCGTCAAACCGGCAGCAAAATGACCACGACAATCTGCCGTAGTCGCGCCGAGATGGAGGCGACCGCGGCGGAAGCCCAGGATGATATACGCAAAATGCGCTCGACGACGAGCGGATCTATGTGTGCCATGCAGGGAGATTGCTAGCGGGCAATATAAAAAGCCCCCTGCAAAGGGGGCTTTTTGGTGTCTGGCTCCCCGACGCGGACTCGAACCACGGACATTCTGATTAACAGTCAGACGCTCTACCAACTGAGCTATCGGGGAATAGCGTTGCACCTTGAGGTGCGGGGCGGGATTTTGGTGCAGCACCCGCGTGAAGTCAAGCGCATACAGCCCGCTTTATGCGCGCAACGGCCTCCTGCAGCGCCTCCATTGAACACGCGAACGACAGGCGAATGTACCCAGGGGCGCCAAAAGCGCTGCCCGGCACGACAGCCACGTTGGCCTCGTTAATCAGCAACTCGGTCAGCGCAAGGTCATCAGCGAGGCCCAGCGAGGCCAAGGCGCCGGATACGCGAGGAAATGCATAGAACGTGCCTTCCCCGGCGCGACATTCGAAGCCGGCAATATCATTGAGTGCGGCGACCAGGTAATCGTGCCGTTCTTTGTAAGCCGCGGTCATTTCCGCCACTACAGCCTGGTTGCCGTCCAGCGCAGCCCTTGCAGCCTCCTGCGACACGCTACAGGCATTCGACGTACTCTGGCTCTGCACCGTGGACATCGCTTTGATCAGCACCTCAGGGCCCGCACCGTAGCCAATTCGCCAACCTGTCATCGCGTAGGCCTTCGACACACCATTGATAGTGATTGTCCGGTCGTACAGCGAAGGGCAGGCCTGGGCGAAGCTAACAAACGCTTCTTTGGCCCAGTGAATTGGCTCATAAATTTCATCGGATGCGATGACGACCTGCGGGAAATCTTGCAGAACGGATTCCATGGCCTGTAATTCGTCCCGCGTGTAACACGCACCCGTGGGGTTCGACGGGCTGTTGAGTATCAGTAACCGCGTCCGGTCCGTCAGGGCGTCTTGTAATTGGGCGGGTGTGACCTTGAAGTTCGAGTCAATGCCGGCCTCGATAAATACGGGCTCGCCACCGGCAAGCAACACCATGTCCGGATAGGAAACCCAGTACGGAGCGGGAATAATCGCTTCGTCGCCTTCACCCAGGACCGCCAGGCACAGGTTGAAAAGGGCCTGCTTGGCACCTGACGTGACCAGGATCTGCGCCGGATCGTATGCAAGGTCACTGTCGCGCCGAAGCTTGTTCTGGATGGCAGCCTTGAGCTCGGCTGTGCCATCTACAGGCGTGTACTTGGTTGCTCCGGCCTGGATCGCCTTGATCGCAGCATCCTTGATAGCCTGTGGAGTGTCGAAATCGGGTTCGCCGGTCCCCAGGCTGATGATGTCACGACCTTCTGCCTTTAGCCGCGTAGCCAGTGACAGGACGGCACCGGTCGGCGAGGGCTTGACGCGCGCCATACGTTTTGAAACTGATAAACTCACTCGCTTGCCTCCGCGCAGCTGACATCCATGGTACGTGAAACAACACATCTGCCCAAGAAGACCAAAGAGTCCGATCGCGACCGACTGAAACTGGTTTCCGGTTTCAGTCCCGCAGGTGACCAGGGCCCCGCAATCGATGGCCTGGTTGAAGGGTTGGGGGACGGCCTTGCGCGTCAGACCTTGCTTGGCGTCACCGGCTCGGGCAAGACGTTTACGATCGCGAGCGTGATCGAGCGAACCCAGCGCCCGGCGATAATCCTGGCGCCGAACAAGACGCTCGCCGCGCAACTGTACGGCGAAATG
>CALZHX010000190.1 GCA_945787435.1 uncultured Woeseiaceae bacterium | reverse complement strand
CGTTCCTGAGCGCCCAGTACGGTGCAACCGCGTCAGCGGACCATCTGTTTATTACGGGCGGCAACTCGCAGGCAATCGACATGGTGTCCACAATCTTCGCCAGGCCCGGCGATACCGTGTTTGTCGAGGAACCGAGTTATTTCCTGGCGTTCCAGATATTTCGTGATCATGGGCTGAACATTATTGGCATCCCGATGGACGAGGACGGGCCGCGCGTCGAGGCGCTTGAACAGGCATTGGCAATACACTCGCCCGCGTTCCTGTACACGATCCCGAGTTACCACAATCCTACCGGGCACAGTTCCTCCGCAAGTCGGCGGCAGGACATTGTCAGGCTGGCGCGGAAACACCAGTTCCTTATCGTTGCCGACGAGCCGTATCAACTGCTGCATTATTTCGACAAGCCGCCACCGGCCTACGGCACGATGATAGATAGCGGCGTCGTAATATCGCTGGGTTCGTTCTCCAAGATACTCGCGCCGGCCATGCGCCTTGGCTGGATTCAAACGTCGAGTGCACTCATTGAGAAATTACTGACGATCGGATTCATTCACAGTGGTGGGTGCATTAATCACATCAGCTCGCACATCGCGCGGCATGCCATCGACAGGGGATTGCTCGACGCGCACGTCGAGAAACTTCGCAATACGTATCGCGGCCGCGTCGAAGCGATGGATAAAGCCCTGCACCAGCACTTCGATGGTCTTGCCGAGTGGTCGCGACCGGATGGCGGTTATTTTTTCTGGTTACGTTTCGATGAGTCAGTGAACACAGGGACACTGCGCAAGAAAGCACACAAGTGCGAAACCGGTTTTACGACCGGCTCCTTGTTCTCAAGTAAACGCAAACTGAAAAACTACCTGAGGCTCAGCTTCGCGCATTACGACGAAGACGATATCCGCGAAGGGATCTCGCGACTTCGACCGCTGTTCAATCAGACCGTTAAACAGAATTAGCGAAGGAAACCGATATGGCACGAATAACGGCACTACTGACATCCGGCATGGCGGTCCAAATCAGCAATGGTCGACACGAATGGAGTGCCGACGAACCGGCCGATGTCGGCGGAACTGATACCGGGCCCAATCCCTACGAGTTGTTGCTGGGCTCTCTCGCCGCTTGCACCTGCATCACGATATCGGGGTACTGTCGACACAAGGGACTGGATCTGACGTCAGTCAGCACTTCGTATAACTTCAAACGCATTCATGCCGACGACTGCGAGAACTGTGACGATGACGCCAGGGGCATGATCGATCACGTCACAAGTAACGTACACATCGAAGGCCACTTCGACGAGGCACAGCGCAAGCGCATCGCGCAGATCGCCACGCGTTGCCCAGTGCACAAAACTCTGACGAACGGCATTCACATCGAAGACAATGCGACTTTCGCGGAGGAGGATTAGTTATGCAAACCAGGGTACTTGTCTGCGTTGCACTGCTATCGCTACCCACAGCCGTCCTGACGGACGAACCGACTGCGTTGCAGCAGATCATGCAGGACCTGGGTGACAACCTCGCCGAGATTAGCGACGGACTGCTAAACCACGACCTTGAGCTGACTGCGAAGGGTGCAAAAGCCATTGCCGAGCACCCGAAAATTCCGCCCGAACAGGTGCATTTGGTTGCGAAGGAACTCGGACCTGAAATGCCGGTGTTCAAGCAATTCGATGTTCGCGTGCACAACCTGGCGCTGGAAATCAGCGCCGCCGCGACGGCTGGCGATCGGGAGGCTGCAGTGTCCGGGTTCCATCGCTTGGTCGATGGTTGCATTGCCTGTCACGACGCCTACAAGGACCGGATTGCGGCTGTCTTGAAAAACTAGCCAGGGCGGCTTTAGAACTGCTCGCTCGTTATGCGCATCAATGATCGCGGCTTCGCCATCATGGTCTTGGAGAGAGTCTTGATGCGCGGAAAGATACGCTCGAAGTAGAACTCAGCTGTACGCACTTTGGCACGGTAGAAGTCTATGTTGTCCGGTTTCTTTGCGATTTCTTCGTTTGCCTTCTGCGCCATCATCGCCCAGAGATAAGCCATTGTGATGTAGCCCGAATACATCAGGTATTCGACGGACGCCGAACCGATCAAGTCGCGATCCTTCCGCGCCCTCGATGCAATTTGCAGCGAATAACGCTGCCAGTTGAATACCGCTTTGCTCAGCGGCCAAATAAACTTGTGCATCCTGAGCTTGTGTGGATCAGATGAAATCAGGCTATGATCTTTGCAGAAGCCCATAATTTCGTTGGCGAAAGATTTTAGCGTTTTGCCGCGCTCCATCAGCATCTTTCGTCCAAGAAGATCGAGTCCCTGGATACCTGTCGTTCCTTCATACAATGTAGCTACGCGTGTATCCCTGACGATCTGCTCGAGTCCCCACTCCTTTGTATAACCGTGGCCTCCGAGAACCTGTATACCGAGATTAGCGGACTCAAAACCGACCTCGGTAAGAAAACCCTTGAGTATCGGCGTGAGAAAGCCCAGCTTATCGTTGAGCGCCTCCCTCTCTTGTTCGTCGCCACATTGCTCCATGTCATCGACGATTTTCCCGGCGTAATAGATCATCGCCCTGCCGCCCTCAGAAATAGCTTTTTGCGTCAGCAGCATTTTCCTGACGTCAGGGTGCACGATGATCGGATCGGCATCCATGTCGGGGAATTTTTTTCCGGACAAGGAACGCATCGACAGGCGCTCTTTCACGTAAGGCAGTGAAATTTGATAGGCAAGTTCTGCGCTGCACACTCCCTGCATTGCGGTACCGAGCCTGGCGTTATTCATGTAAGTAAACATGTACTCCAGCCCGTTGTTTTCCTCGCCAATCAAATAGCCCCTGGCACCGTCGAAATTCAGCAGCACGGTCGACGAGGCTTTGATGCCCATTTTTTCTTCCAGCGCACCACAACTGACAGAGTTCGGCTCGCCTAACGAAGAATCTTCGTTAACAAGAATCTTCGGAACCATGAAAAGAGAAATGCCGCGCGTTCCTTTTGGCGCGCCGGGCAGTCTCGCCAGCACGATGTGAATGATGTTTTCAGTCAAATCATGGTCGCCGGCAGAGATAAATATCTTGCTACCGGTAATGCTGTAGCTGCCGTCCTCCTGGGGCTCGGCCTTACAGCGGATCCGGCCCAGGTCAGAACCACACTGCGCTTCCGTCAGGCACATGGTGCCGCTCCAGACGCCTTCGGTCAGTTTTGGCAGATAGGTGTTCTTTTGCGAATCGCTGCCATGTCGAATCAGTGTATCCATCGCACCGAGGCTGAGACCCGGGTACATCGACCAGGACCAGTTGGCAGTGCCGAGCATCTCGGTTCGAATCAGGCCAATGGAAGGTGGCAGCCCCTGACCACCGTATTCAACGGGGTGTGACAAGCCCTGCCAGCCGCCATCCACAAAATTCTGGTAGGCCTCCTTGAATCCTGCCGGCGTGGTGACTTTGCCGTCCTTCAAGTGGCAGCCTTCTTTGTCACCACTTTGGTTGAGTGGCGCCAACTCCGTCTCGCAGAATTTCGCACACTCGGTGATGATCATCTCAACCATGTCCGGCGTCGCCTCTTCATAGCTGGGGTACTTCTGGTAGTGGCCGTAATAATCCAGCACATCATCAATCAGGAATTTGATGTCGTCCGTGGGGGCTGTGTATTCGGTCATTAGTTTTCTCGATGTTGATACATTAGTTACGGTAGCGTAACCTACGGTATCGTAAGTTACGCTACCGTAGTAAAGTTGTCAAGATGCGCAAGAAGAGAAACTCGGGGCGTCTGACGGCCGCAGCCAGGCGCGCACAGCTAATCGAGGTTGGGCGAACCGTGTTTGCAGAACGCGGTTTTGAAGCCACCTCGGTCGAGGAGATCGCCGCACGCGCGAAGGTTTCGAAGCCCATTCTGTATGACCATTTCGGTGGCAAGGAAGGTCTGTATGCCGTTGTAGTCGACCGTGAAGTCGAGTACATCCTGGGCAGCATCGCGGTGGCTGTTAACTCGGGCGCACCCCGTGCCCGGGTAGAACAGGCTGCCCTCGCCTACCTCACTTACGTAAAGGAGCGCCCGGAGGGTTTTACGATCTTGCTACGGGATTCGCCGAATCGAAGTGGCCAGATGCCGGCGCTGATGTACGACCTGGCAGACCGGGTCAGTCATGTATTTGAGGACGAGTTCAACAAAGCAGGCTACGACACGAAGTCGGCACCGATTTACGCGCATGCGCTTGTCGGCATGGTCGCATTCGTGGGGCAGTGGTGGACTGACAGCCGCAAACCGCCGCCAGTCGAAACGGTCGCAAGCCACATTGCTGCCCTGGCCTGGGCAGGACTTCGCCACCTGCCGAAGCGGCCGGACCTCATCGAGTAACCTGTCGAAATAGTGCCCTGTCGCGCGAATCGGCTACAACAAGCCTTCCAGTCCATCCAGATCATTGATCACACGCCACTCACCGCCGGTCTTCTCAACCCTGCCCTGCCATTCTTCCAGTCGACCCAGGTATTCACGAGGGTCGATGTTGTCCGACCTGAGCTTGGTGACATTAAGCGCGATGACCTCGAAGCCCTGGAGCTGTACATCAATATCTCTGATGTAGCCGTCTTCGAGATCCTCTTTGAGGTCGGAGAAAATCAGGATGGTCTTATTGCCTGTGCCTTTTTCGTTCAGGAACTCAACCGCCTGCAACAGCCCGCCTGTAATGTCGGTGTACGGCGATGGATCAGCGCTTGCCACAAAATCGCTCACCTGTTGGGCAAACAACCGCTTCTGCCGGTTGACAGCGCTCGGCCGATCATCAAACGAAGCTTTCGCAACAATATCTTTCTCGCTGAAGCTGCCCGTATCGATACGCGCCACTGCGAAGGTGTCCGTCGCATCCAGCTTTGACAGCGTGTAGCGAATGATCTGCTCCGCCTTGTCCAGTTCTTCGGTGTATGTGCCCGATGTGTCGACCAGCATGAACACGCCCGTATTTCTGGGTGTCGTTTCACTACTGCAGGAAACCAGCACCACACATAGAATTGCCAGGAAAAGATTTCTCATTGTCCGACCCTCCCCACAAGCGCGTCACCTTCGGCCCGTCTCGCCATTCGTTCCTCAAGCCACAAGGGTACAAAGAGCGGAATGTCGTAGAGTTGTTTTAGCAGCACGCCGAGATAAAGAAACACATTGCCCAGCAACCGCAGCAGTAACGACAGAACGCGCAGGAAGGACAGCCCGACAAGTCCAACAACGGTGCGCAGCGAATGAACGAAGGTTTCGAGCGGAATTGCTACAAACGTAAGCGCAAACGGCAGGATGAAGCCCATACCCATCTGTGCGGCCGTCGTTATCCACATGTACTCGCCGGTTGCTGTGGCGCCAATATCCCCTCGCAATATTGCGCTCGTCGCGAGCTCATCGTGCAGCAGCACTTCACGCATGTACGCGAGACCCGCCTCAACGCTGGCCAGCAGAAACAGAATGGAGAAAGTGATCCAGATCATGCGCACACGAGTTTTATCCGGTAGCGCGCCAATAACCGGGAACAAGCGCGTAATGCGCAGCGACTCCATCAGGAACAGTCCCATCGAGATTTCCACAAGAATGATCACCAGCGCGGCAATATCGGCTGTGCGAAAGTTCCCGATGAGGCTGGTGCCCCCAACCATTTCGGCCATGGGCCGTGCAATAAGCGAGAAGTTGATCGTTGCACCACCTATGGCAATGCAAAGCACAAATGCCGAGACAAAGAAGTTAACAAGCGATGACGACGACAGCACCGAAATCGCACGATCCTGGCCGTGCACGATGCCCTCATATTCCTGCATATGCCGGTCGATCGTGACCGACCGGCTCAAAAGGCTGTCGACGTTTTTGCCGACAGCTGCCAGCGTCTGCTGAATCTGCCGCCAATCGGGCCGCATATGGCGCAAAAGCTTGTGACGCTTTGCACTGGCCGTGTGATAGGCGGTCATCGCTTCCTTGTGTGCCTTGATCAGTGACTTGTGAATGTCACTCAGGATGCTGCCGATATGCGCGCGACCTTCCTTGGCGTCCATTTCAGCCACGGCTTCAACGGCTTTGACCCAACCGGGCGGATCCGGCGGCACATCGACCGCTTCCTGGTGATCCTTCTCGATGCGACCGATGGACTCGCTCAGAGAGCGATGCAGCGCAGAGTAGTTGGCGAGGTCCTTGCGCACCGTCTCATTGATTCGATCGAACTCGCGCTCAATAATTCGTTCCTTGGCTTCACGGCCGGCAGCAAGCAGCACGTCGCGGTTCCGAGCTGCGAGGTTCTTTTCCGAGCGTGTGACGGCTTTGGAGGCGATCTTGAAGCTGCGATGCAAGCTACCTGTTGCGGCCTGAATCGTCTTGTGCGCCGTGCCGCGTATCAGGTAGAGCGCCGCCGTGATCAGAACGATCCAGAGTATGGCCGAGAGCACTGGCCATGGCGTAATGCCAAGCATAAAACTCATGATGGTATCCCCGCTATCGTAGTCAAAAACCGTAGACCGGTGGTTTTGCGAAGCGCCCTTTCGAGCGCGGTGCCTTTTTCATCTCATGCGGAGCGTTTCACAGGGGGGCGTCGCGGCGCAACGGCGATGCGACATAAGCGCGCAAATAGTGCGGCTGACGCACCAAAACCTAGACCTGCAACCGATACTCAACCGGCTCGTCATTTACCGGGCACTGAAATGCCAGCAGGTACGCTGTTAATTGCAGGTCCACCCCGTCCGCTCTTCCGGTTCCGTACAAACGGTCACCGATGACCGGATGCCCCAGCTCGGCCAGGTGGCGGCGAACCTGGTGTTTGCGCCCGGTCTCAATACGTACGTCCACGACGGATTTCTTACCGATGTCGCTGACGTCCAGTAACGAAAACTCGCTGACCGCTTCTTTGTCGTCGATGGCTTGTTCGACACGAAGCGGCTTTCGCTGCTTGGAAAAGTCGCCTGTGACGAGCGCCCGGTAACGTTTCTCTACTCTGCGTTCACGAAACAGCTTCGATAGCGCCGCGGCTATTTTCTTTGAGTGCGCCACCAGGATCAGTCCGTTGGCTGCCCGGTCAAGACGATGCACCGTAAAGGCAGAGCGCTCGGGTTGCAGGTGCCGCTCGGCCCAACGCGCCACCGTGCAGTGATCGCCCCACTTCGACCCTTGTGATCGCAGACCAAAAGGCTTGTTCCAAACGGAAAAGCCACCGATGTCGGCAATCAGCGTCGGCTCAGCAGGAGTTTCCGCGAGAATTTCCGGGTCGTAGTACAGGTGAACTTCGTCACCCGCACGTAACGCACGCCTGGCACGACGCAGGCGTTGAGTATTGCTCCCTCGGGTCACCCAGACGGCACCCTGCGTCATCGCCAGCTTGATGCGCTGTTTGGACAGGCTTGTCGACTGCTGTAATAAATCGACCGGGTTGTCTTCAGGTGACTCGATCCTCACATGCGATTCGATTCTGCTCACGACTTCGGCCGAAATGGTCTGATCAACTTGCGCCGTGTGTGCTTGTCCGGGCGACCCTTTGTCGTCGGCATCAGCAGCCGGTCCTGGCGCAGCGCCGCTACCTGCTCTTCACGCTCACGAACGGTGTCTTCATCCTCGCGATAGCAGTCTTTCGCTT
>CALZHX010000189.1 GCA_945787435.1 uncultured Woeseiaceae bacterium | reverse complement strand
CTTTTCAGGCCGAACGGCGACGCCAACCTCCTGCCCGATATCAAAGTCCGTATCCCGCAACGCCGGTATCGGTGCGATCACATCCTGACAACTCACCGTAATCGTTTCGTCATCTGCTGCCGTTACTTTGCCTTCGAAGGAATTGATCGTGCCGATAAAGTCCGCGACGAAACGGCTCTTGGGATATTCGTAAATTTCTTTCGGCTCGCCAACCTGGAGGAATCGTCCCTTGTCCATGACTGCGATACGCGTCGACAGAGCCATGGCCTCTTCCTGGTCGTGCGTAACGACTACAAACGTGATGCCGAGAGTGTCCTGAATGTTCATCAATTCAAACTGTGTCTGCTCGCGCAGCTTCTTGTCGAGCGCGGCGAGTGGTTCATCGAGCAGCAGTACTTTTGGTTCCTTGATCAATGCCCTGGCCAATGCAACGCGCTGGCGTTGGCCGCCAGAAAGCTGGTCAGGCTTTCGCTTGCGAAAGTCCCCGAGTTGCACGAGTCCGAGCATGTCATCGACACGTTTCGTGATCTTGTTGCCGGCAATGCCGTCCTTGCGCAGACCATATGCGATGTTTTTCTCGACAGTCATGTGCGGGAAAATCGCATACGACTGAAACATCATGTTCACCGGACGTTCGTACGGCGGTAGACCGGTAACGTCTACTCCATCGATTTCGATTGTGCCGCCGGTTGGCGTTTCAAAGCCCGCCATCATTCGCAGGAGGGTCGACTTGCCGCAACCGGAGCCCCCCAAGATGGAGAACAACTCACCTTGGCCAATAGTCAGGTCAACGTCGTCCACGGCGACGAAATCGCCGAAGTGCTTGCTGACGTTGCGAATGCGAATAAAGTCTTTTCGTTTTTCTTTCGTCATTGCTCTCGTCTCGTCAGATTCCGCTCTTCGCTCGAGCAAATGCACGCGTTCGTGGGCGTTCTCGCTTCGGGTCAGCCGTTTTTATCGGGTACATGACTTTCCATATTTCTTCGTTGGGAAAGGCGGCAGGGTCGTTGAGTATTTCAGGATCAATGAATTCCCATGAGCCGCGATTTGCATTGGCATAGCGTGAGTAGCTCGCATTCGCAGCGGCGATTTTCGGGCGCATCATAAAATTCAGGAACAGGTAGCCGTTGTCCTTATGGGGTGCATCGCTGGGGATATACAGGCCATCGACCCATAGCCCGGTTCCTTCTTTCGGCGCCGTATAGCGAAACTCGATTTCAACGCCGGCTTCCTTCGCGCGTTCGGCTGCCTGGGCATAGTCCCCCGACCAACTCATCGCGACACACACTTCTTTGTTCGGCAGATCCGACATCATTTTCTGGTTACTGAAATATCGAATATAAGGCCGTACCAGCATGATCTGCGCCTCTGCTTTGGCCAGGCTCTCGTCGTCAACAGCATTCGGGTCGAGACCCAGGTAGGCCAGCACCATCGGAAACAGATCCGTGGGCCCATCCAGCAGAGATACACCGCAGTCCGCGAGTTTCGAAACGACGTCCGGATCGAACAACACGTCACCGCTGTCCATCGGATGATCGGGCAGACGTTCGCGAACCATCTCGACGTTCCACGCGTAGCCCGTCGAGCCCCAGTGGTAGGGAACGTTATAGTCGACAACCGCATCGTACTGAATTCGCTGCATCAAATCGGCGTCGAAGTGGCGCATGTTGTCGAGCCGCGAGAAGTCGAGTTTCTCGTACACGCCGATCGGGGCGAGGCGTGAGGAAAACTGGTTGCTGTGGACGACGACGTCATACCCGCTGTTGCCCGCCAACAACTTGACGTCGACGACCTCGGACGAGTCGTAGATATCGTAATTGACGTCGATTCCGTACTCGGCTTCGAACTGATCAATAACGCCGGGTGCGATGTAGTCGGCCCAGTTGTAAATATTGACGGTGTTGTCTTTGTCGGACCCTGCGGTCTGGTCGCCGCATGCGGTCAGCGCAAGGAGCGCAGTCCCCGCCAGCGTTATTGTTGTTATTCGTCGCATTGGACCCGATTTGACCACCCATCGGGCCGCATGACAATTACATGTCCGTAAGTCCCCGTTTTATAAGGCAACGGGCGATGATGACGCGTTGGATCTCGCTGGTTCCTTCCCAGATCCGATCGACTCGCAGCTCGCGGAAAAAGCGTTCGGCAACGTTTTCGCGCATATAGCCGCGACCACCGAAAATCTGCACGGCCCGATCGGCAACTCGATTGGCCATTTCAGATACATACAGCTTCACCATCGAACAACGGCTGTGCTGCACCTTGAGATCAACTCCGCGGTCTATCGCACGAGCGGCGTCGTAGGTCATAAGTCGCGATGCATAGAGTTCGGTAACACTGTCGGCGAGCATGAACTGGATAGCCTGCTTGTCCGTCAGCGGCAGCCCGTCGACGGTACGGCCGTTCGCAAAATCAAACGCATCCTCGATGAGTCGAGCAGCAGCGCCGCAACTGCGAGCGCCTATCATCAGACGTTCGTGGCGGAACCAGGATCGGGTAAACGCTAAACCATCACCCGGTTCTCCCACTCTCTGTGCGGCGGCTATTCGGACGTTGTTGAATCGATAGGTTGGGTGATGCGCGGCATAAGTGTGTGCGAACTTAGGCGTGTCGATAATCTCGATGCCATCGGTGCCGGCGTCGACGAGGAACAGGGCTTCGTCGTCTTCGTCAGGCAGCTTGGCCTGGAACCAGAAGAAGTCGGCGAGATTGCCGCTCGTGACATACCACTTCTCGCCATCCAGTACATAGTCACCACCTTTCTTGCTTGCCGTGGCCTCAAGTCCCCCGATATCGGAACCCGGCCCGGACTCGGTAATGGCGTAACAGTCCTTTTTCTCACCGCGCATCATTGGCAGGATATATTTCTCAATCTGCTCTTCATTGCAGGCCTCGAACATCCATGTCTGCGGTTCCGAAAAACACCAGGAGAGGGCATTGGTAACGCGACCAAGCTGCTCCCAGATCGCGACCTGTTCTTCGAGTGAGAGCTCCAGCCCGCCATAGGCTTTGGGCACATCAATTGCGGAGAAGCCGAGTTCGATCGCACGATTCTTGTTTCGTTTCGTGATGTCGGCCGGTAGTACGCCGTCATTTAGTTCGGCTTCAACCTCGTGTGGCTGCAGGTACTCGTCTGCATACTCGCGCGCAACTTTTTGCCAGTGGTTTGCGCTATCGCTGAGTTCGATCTTCAAGATTCTTGTCCGTTTGGGTAGTGTTTGGGAAATACGTTGGTGAGGTAACTCATGACAGCTGCCATCGCTTTGTGCCGGTCCCAGCCTTGCGGGCTGATCAGGCAGGATAGCCACAGGCCGTTGGTCATCGACGTCAACGCTTCTGCTGCAGCAGCGGCATCGATATTCTCATACTCGCCTTCCTCGATAAGCTCCGCGCAGAGCCGCTCGACGACGCTATCGTAGTAGTTGTCATACTCGTCACAAATGCGCCTGTAGGTTGGTCGCGATTTGACCTCGCCCCAGAATGCGAACCAGATAGCGAGCTTCTGCCGGTCGCAGATGGATGGCCGCAAGTCTGTTTTCATCAATGCGAGCAGGCTGTCAGCAGGGCGGGGACCGGATTTCTCCAGGGTCTTGTTGAAGCTGTCGCGGTATTCGCCGGCCAGGGTGCGCAGCGTCTCCGTTAACAGGTTGTCCTTGCTTTCAAAATGCAGGTTAACGATGCCTTGCGACAGCCCGGCCTCTTTGGCGACATCTCCGAGTGTCGTGCTGCCCATTCCCTTGCGGGCGATGCACTTCATCGTGGCGTCGATCAATTGCCGGCGGCGCTCCTCGCGCGAGGCCGTACGGCGGCGTTTTGATGGGGCGGTGGTAGCCATAGGGGCAGGGATTATGGCATAATTTGAATGAATACTCATTCATTTATAAATTGGTATCCCATGCGATCTCTGGCGAAGTCCAATAAGCACTTCGAACGGGCGGTCAGAAAACTGCCACTCGGCGTTTCATCGAATTTCCGTTATTGGGGTGATAAAGACACGATCTATGTCGACCACGGCAAAGGCGGTCGTATCTGGGATATCGACGGTAACGAATACATCGACTACCGCCTGGCCTATGGGCCGATCATCCTGGGCTACGGCGACGAACGTGTTGACGACGCCGCCCGCAGAGGTATGGACGTGGGTGGAGTGTTCGCATTGGCCACCGAGCTCGAGTACCAGGTAGCCAGCCGCGTGAGCAAGATGGTTCCGGCAGCAGAATTGGTGCGGTTTTCAAACTCGGGCACCGAAGCCGTCATGGCCGCGCTTCGCGTTGCTCGTGCCCATACAGGCAAGGATGGCCACATCGCCATCGAAGGCGGCTATCACGGTGTGTTCACCGAGGTGCTGTGGCAGTCAGAAGTCGAGGACTGGGACCAGGAAGGCGAGCCGGAGTTACTGCCGTACGGAGACGGCGTGCCGGCGGTGACGAAGCGGCTTTTTCATCCGGTTCAGCTCAATGACGCTAACCAGGCCGAGGATGTACTCAAAAAACATCACAACGACATCGGTGCGTTCCTGATCGAGCCAATCATGGGCAACTGCTGCAGCATCACGGCCAACAGACAATACCTGCACGATGTTCGTGAACTCTGCAACCGCTACGATGTGATGCTCATCGTTGATGAAGTCAAAACCGGTTTCCGTGTCGCCAAAGGTGGCGTGCAAGAACTATTTGATTTCAAGGCGGACATTTGTACGTTCGCCAAGGCAGTCGGGAATGGCTACCCGATATCAATCGTCGCGGGTCGGGAAGAGGTCATGCGCCATATCGGCGACGGCGTCGTTCATGGTGGCACCTTCACAGGACACTCTGTGTCGCTGGCCGCGGCGGACAAGACGCTCGAAATCCTGGATGAGACGGACGCGTTGCAGACGATTCGTGACTACGGTCTTGAGCTGCAACAGGGACTGAGTAAGATCCTGAACAGCCGAGGCATTGTGCACAGCTTCACCGGCGCACCGGCGTTGATGGGTATGTTCTTCGCGGAGCAGGCACCCAGCAATTACCGCGAATGGGTGCACTCAGACTACGAGTTCTACGATACGCTGGCGCCCGAGCTGCACGAGCAGGGGATCCTGGTAGAACCGGATTCCCGCGAGCCGTGGTTTCTTTGCGAATCGCACAGCAAAGGCTGCCTTGATGAAACACTGCAGAAGTTCGAAAAGGCGGTCGATATAACGATGGAAAAAACGAGTAATGCCGCATGAAAACCTATGACGCGATTGTTGTCGGCGGGGGCCACAATGGCCTCACGAACGCCGCTTTCCTGGCCAAGGCCGGGCTTGACGTTATCTGTGTCGAGAAGAACGGCTACATCGGCGGCGCCACAGTCAGCCGCAACCTCTTCAAGGACTGGAAGTATTCCAACTGTTCCTACGTGTGCAGCCTGTTGCGCCCGGAGATATATCGCTCGCTCGAACTGCACAGACACGGATTGCAGGTCACGCCGTACGGCGGTTCTTTGACGCTCATGGAAAACGGAGACTACTACGGTTCCTATCATGATCCGGAAGTTGCCTATCGCGAGATGGCCAGGTTCTCGCGTCACGACGCCGACGCTTACGAGCGGTATTCGTCGGACACGATGCGCCAGTGCCGCCTGATTCGTGATTTCCTTTTGACCACGCCGCCAGACCCAACGTCGTTCAAACCGAAGGACATCAAGGAGTTCATTTCGATCGGCAACAAGTTCCTCGAAATGGGCGAGGAACGTATGTACGAGACCATACGATTCTGGACGATGAGTGTCGCCGAGTATCTCGACGAATACTTCGAAACCGACGTCATCAAGGCGTCATTCTCCGGCAGCGGCATCATCGGTACCGCTCTCGGTATTCATTCACCCGGCACGGCTTACGTATTGCTGCATCACTACATGGGCGATGTGGACGGCAACGTGGGCAGCTGGGGATTTGCGCGTGGTGGGATGGGCAGCGTAGCAAATGCGATCGCCGGCGCATTCCAGGCCTACGGTGGAGAGTTGCGGACAGATGCAGGCGACGACCAAATCATTGTCAGGAATGGCAAGGCTATCGGAGTCGCCCTCGAGAACGGCGAAGAGATAAACGGCCGTATCGTGGTTTCGGCGATGGACGTCAAGCGCACATTCCTGAATTGCATGGACAAGTCGGACCTTCCCGAAGCGTTTCACAACCGCGTCGAGAACTTCAAGATTCGCGGCTCGTCCGGAAAGCTCAACATTGCACTTGACGGCATGCCGACATTTCCGGCGCTGCCCGAGGGCAGTCCGCTGTATCACAGTGACATGCATTTCATCGATTCTATGGAACGCATGGAGCGCGCGTACGACGACTGGAAGGACGGTACCTGGTCTAAAGATCCCTACGTCGACATGGTGATTCCAACAACGATCGATCCGACAATGGCGCCGCCAGGCAAGCACTTCATGAGCTGCTTCATCCAGTACTGCCCACACAAACTGGAAGGCAGGGACTGGACCGGACCCGAGAAGGATGCGTTTGCACAAACCGTCATTGACCAGATCGCAAACTACAGCCCGGACTTCAAAGACCTGATCCTGCACTACGAGGTGCGTACACCGCAGACGATCGAGGAGGAGATTGGAATCACCGAAGGCAATATCTTCCACGGTGAGCTGACATTGGACCAGGTTTTGTTCAACCGACCAGTGCCGGGTTACGCCCAGTATCGGGGTCCGGTCGGTGGCCTGTACATGTGTGGTTCGAGCACGCACCCGGGCGGCGGTGTAATGGCCGCTCCTGGCGCGAACGCAGCGAGGGAGATTCTCGCAGACCTGAAACGACCGAATACGGTCCCGGAGAACTTCGGCGATGACTGATAGATACGACGCAATTGTTGTCGGGGGCGGCCACAACGGCCTCGTGTGTTCGGCTTTGCTCGCACGGTCCGGAAAACAAGTGCTACTGCTCGAGGCAAATGAGCAGGTTGGCGGTGCTGCTGTTACCCGGGAATTTGCCGATGGTTACTCGGTCTCGGCCTGCGCGCACCTGCTCTACAACCTGCAGCCCAGCGTCACAAAAGATTTGAAGCTGAAACCCGCGCTTGCCTCAGAGGATATGACCACCGTTGCACTGGACGTAGATGGTGAGCATGTACGTATCAAGGGAAACTCCGTACTAGGAGCCAGGGAAGGAGATGCTGCGAGCTACAAAGCGTTTTACAAGCGCATGACGCGTTTTGCCGATCTTCTCAAGACCTACTTCAACAAGACACCGCCACGACTTGGCACGAAGGACTTCAAGGATCTTGGGACACTGGCCCGGCTCGGTTTCGATGTGCGTCGTCTCGGAAAAGAAGAAATGCAGGCATTCCTGCGCCTGATCGGCATGAACATCCATGATGAGGTCGTCGAGCGATTTGGCTGCCCGGTGCTGAAAGGTGCGATCAGTCTTGACGCCGTGCTCGGTACGCACCTGGGACCGCGTTCGCCCAACACGATCATGACCTACCTGTATCGTCTCGCGGGCGATCATGGTCGCATCGCCTCTCCAAGAGGCGGCATGGGCAGTGTCAGTGACGAGTTGGCGCGCGCGGCACGTGACGCAGGCGTGACCATTCGAACCGGAATGCCGGTGAAACGCATCGTTGTAGGAAATGGTCGTGTGACGGGTGTTGAGACAGAGGGCGGTGAGCGCTTTGACAGCTTGACCGTCGTGTCGAATGCCGACCCGAAACGAACGATGATGACGCTGATCGGCGCACGCCACATGGAGACAGGCTTTACGCGTCGCATGCATCATATGCGCGCACGCGGCAACACGGCGAAGTTGCACCTGGCGCTGGACGAGTTGCCCGACATTCCAGGCATGGACAAAAAGGAATATGGCGAACGCATCGTCATCGCGCCCACCGAGGATTACGTCGAGCGCGCCTTCAACCCGGCCAAGTACGGTGAGAGTTCGCCCGAACCTGTGCTTGAAATCACGTTCCCGAGTTTCCGCGATGGGTCGCTGGCACCGGCGGGCAAGCACGTGTTGTCGGCTGTCGTACAGTATGCGCCGTACGCGAAAAAAGGCGGCTGGACCGACGAAGCCAGGGCCGAGTTCGAGTCTGCAGCAATACGCGTACTCGAAAAATACATGCCAGACATTGCTCGGCACATCACTGCGAGCGAATTACTAACGCCGGCCGATATCGAACGCGAGTTCCATATCACAGGCGGTCACTGGCACCATGGTGAACTGACGCTCGACCAGTTCCTCTTCACGCGACCGGTGTATGGCGCTGCGCAATACCGCATGCCGGTTGACGGACTTTATCTCTGTGGCGCCGGTGCCCATCCGGGCGGTGGTGTTAGCGGTGCCGCAGGACGTAATGCAGCAAGAGCCATTCTCAGCCGGGAGAAAGCAGCATGAGTGTTTTCGAAGTACCCCAGGGACGCCTGAAGACGCCGTTCTATGAGCGGATGAAGGCAGTTGACACGCTTAACACGTGGCACGAATGGAAGGGCTACACGACGCCCGACGAGTTGTATTGTGGCGAGACGGAATATTTCGCGCTGCGAAATACGACGGGCGTATTCGACATCACGCCGATGACCAAGTATCGCATCACGGGGCCGGATTCGCTGCTTTACATCGATCGCCTGGTCACGCGGGACATGAGCAAGATCAAACCTGGGCGGGTTGCCTATGCGGTGTGGTGTGATGATCGTGGTCAGGTTATCGACGACGGCACCATCTTCCATCTCAGGGAGGGCGAGTACCGCCTGTGTTCGCAGGAG
>CALZHX010000188.1 GCA_945787435.1 uncultured Woeseiaceae bacterium | reverse complement strand
GGAACTGTTCGCTGTTGAGCGCCTTACGAAATGCTTCGCTGTTCATCGCCTTACGAAATGCTTCGCTATTCAGGTTTGCCCGGAATGCCTCACTGCTGATCGCAGCGCTGAATGCAGCGTCGCTGGTCAACGATGTAAACACGTCCGTCTGCATGAAATCCTGCAGCGTCTGGTCGCCCAGCTGTACGTCGTCAGCAGAAATCTGTTCGGCCCGATAGCGTTCTGCGGGTGCAACGGCGCCGGTCAGGGCGTCGCCTGGCGGATTGGTCAATCCGAAGTAAGCAATCGCTCCTCCGAATACCGCACCGATAACAAATGCGGGGATCGTCTTGTTAGCCATTTTTCCTTCCTCCTGTGCCCGTCAGGGCCCCCAATATAGGTTGAGCTTGTAAGTTAAGTACCGGGCAGGCCCGAAAATGTTGGTTTTTCATCCTGGCTGTCCGGGTTGAGCGTATTGAATGTCCGTTTCGTAGACGAGTTCGCCGTCTGACATGAAACGCAAATTGATAGAGACGTCACGATCACCGGGGTTATGCAGGTACAGCGCGTAGCGGCGTTTGCCGTCTATTTTCATTGAGATACGCCCCGATTCCGCGGAAATGCTGGCTCCCGGGCTTTCGAGCTGCGCGAATCCGTTGAACCAGACCGATTGATCCGAATACGACGCCACGATATCGATGGGACCGTTCGAAACCAGGTCGAAATCCACAATGAGTAGCGGCCCGCTGCTACGTAGCGTTATATGGCCGGCAACCTCCGTACGGTCGATCTGCAGGGTCCGGATATCCGGGCCAACTGGCACCTCGGATGAAATCGTCCCAACCAGCCCTGTGACGTCACTGAACGCACGCTCGGAGAGCTGGTCGGAATTGACAAGGGTCAGCGTCAGTATGGAACCGGCCACAAACATCGCTGCGTATCGTAATGCTGGTGCCGCAAACAGACCTTGCAGGAAATTGCTGCGACGATCTTGTGATTCGGGTTTTGGTATTTCGGCCATGATCGTGTGTATGAGATACGGCGGCGCATCCAGGTCCGGGAGCTCGTCCAGTGATGAACTGAGCCCGGACAGTTCGGCATGCATCGCTTGTGCCTCAGGGCTTTCAGCCAACATCGCCTCGAGCGTGACCATGTCCGCCGGACTGATCTCGCCGTCAATATCAGCGTTGATGAGTTCGACAATGTTCGGATCAATAGCCATTAGTGCAAACCCTGTTGTGTGAGTCTCTCCTGCAGTAACCGCCTGCCGGCGTAGAGACGCGATTTCACCTTTTTCTCAGGAATATCAAGCGCTTCACTAATCTCGATATAACTGCATCCCAGCACATGCTTGAGGATAATGACGGCCCTGTACTCGGATTTGATCATCATCAGAGCGGCCTCCAGGCCCTCACTGAGTTGCGCGTCACCGGCCTGTTGCTCCGGGCCATCCCCTTGATCTGCTGCCTCATGTTCAAGCGCCTCCTGGCGGCTCGACTTCTTCAGCCAGTTGATCGACTCGTTCATCGCGATGCGATAAATCCAGCTGAAGAAGCGATGCGAAGGATCGTATTGGTCCAGATTTTCATAGACCTTGAGAAACACCGTCTGCGTGACGTCCCGCGCATCTTCCGGGTTATTGAGCATCCGGTACGCGGCGTTGTAGACGGGATTCTGATACCTGACCAGCAATGTTTCGAACGCTTGCCGGTCGCCTTGCAAACAACGCTCCACTAGCTTTTTGTCGTCTGGCCTGTTCATACTTACAACCGGCAGCCGAAAAAGTTGGTGGCAGGACTGCCATCAACGTTGATAGAGATTTCACTGGCGTCCATGTGGATAGCGCCCCCCTCCCTGACACGATCTCGGATCGACCTTTACTGCTTTTCTATCTCAAAGATCGAGTGGAACCCCGAGTATCGGAAAACATCATGTATGTGATTGTTAACATTTATTATTTTCAGCCCCGCACCGCTGGCAACGAGGCGCTTTTGCGTTTTCAACAGTATACCCAGCCCGGCACTGGAGATGTATTCCAATTGGGCGAAATCGAGTGTGCCCGGTCCCTCGACCGAACCCAGGAATTCCTCTGCCTTGACGCACTGGGCGGCGTCCAGCCGACCACTGCAAAGGATCTCGCCATTGTTCCCAAATTCGATATTAAACATAGAGTTAACCTGACTCCTTGGTAAATCTTACCGTACTCTGCCGGTCGCGGTGCTCGTATTCAAGGTTGTCGACCATCTGCTGCACGAGATGCAGGCCGAGACCACCAGGAACCCGCCCGTCCAGCGGCAGGTCCGTGTCCACGTTTCTCGGTGCCGTGACATCAAACGGATCAACGTCGTAGTCCGTCATAGTGACACTGACCTTGCCGTCCGCTGCGGTAACGTCCAGCAGAATTTCGTTATCGTTGTCGGGATAATATTCGACCATGTTGACGTAGAGTTCCTCGAGCGCGAGGTGCACGGGGAATCGTACCGAATCCTCCACGTTCTCCGCTGCGAGGATTCCCTCGGCGAACTCATAGATATCTTCCAGTGCATCGAAACTCCGTGTGAACTTCCTCTGCATGGGAGTGGCCGCCTATCCGGATCGCCGTGCGAGCACTATCGTAATGTCGTCGGCCTGGGGCACGCTGCCGCCGTGTTGTCGCACGGCCCGCACGATCTCCGCAACGATGGTCTCGGCGTCTGAGTCTGGCAGCAGGTTGATAACCGCGGCCACACCGTCATGGCCGAACTGCACACCTTGTTCGTTCTCGTACTCGTATATGCCGTCAGAAATGAGTCCAAGAATATCGCCAGGGGCGAGATTGATTTCGAGCGGCGCCGCGAGGTC
>CALZHX010000187.1 GCA_945787435.1 uncultured Woeseiaceae bacterium | reverse complement strand
CCGCCGGCGCCCTGCACGGGTTCGCCAATAAATGCGGCAACCTTGTCTGGCCCCACTTCATTGATCTTGTCTTCAATCGACCTGGCCGCTGCGATCCCGAACTCTTCCGGCGACAAGCTCCTGTCGCTGCCAAACCAGTATGGCTGTTCGACGTGCTCGATACCCGGAATAGGCAGTCCACTCTGTTTGTGCATCGGCGTCATGCCACCCAGGCTGGCTGCCGCAACGGTTGAACCGTGATAGGCATTCTTGCGACTGATGATCGTGTGACGTCCTGGCTGATCCATTAGATCCCAGTAACGGCGCACCGCACGCACGACAGTATCGTTCGACTCCGAACCCGACCCGGCAAAAAACACACGATTGAACTGCGGCTGACTGATCTCCTGCAGCATGGCTGCGAGGTCAATTGACGGGGGCTGCGCGCACTGGACGAAATTATTGTAGTACGGTAACTCGCGCATCTGTGCGGCAGCCGCATCAACAATTTCGTCGCGACCGTAACCGGCATTGACGCACCACAGTCCTGACATGCCATCGAGTATCTTGTTGCCATCCGAGTCAAAGATATACACACCGTCGGCGCTCGTGATGATGCGCGATTTTTTCTCGTGCAGTTCTTTATGATCGGTGAACGGGTGCAGGTGGTGCTCCCTGTCAAGCTCCTGCAAATCCGGTCCCGTCGGTTTTTCGATTGCTGCCATGTAACGCCTCCTCAGACGTTGAACATCAAAATCTCACGTTCCCACGGCGTGATGATTTCCTGGAATTCCTTGTACTCATCATCTTTCAGATTGCAATACAGGTCGACGAAGGTCTCCCCGAGCATGCTGCGCATCGCGTTGCTCTCACGCAGCGCATCGGTCGCGACATAAATATGCCGGTGCAGTGAATAGTCTTCGCCATAGGCGCTGCCCTCGATGGGATCAGTCGGTTTCAGACCTTCCATCATGCCCAGGTACCCGCAGGCCAGTGTCCCGGCAATCGCGAGATAAGGATTCACGTCCGAACCGGCCAGTCGATTCTCGATGCGGCGATTCTCCGCATCGGAATCCGGCACTCGCAGACCGACAGTCCGGTTGTCGATTGCCCAGGCGAGGTTCACCGGCGACGACCAGGGGTTGAGAAAACGACGGTAAGAATTCACGTAGGGCGCGAACAGCAGCATCGCGTCCGGCATGTAGCGCTGCAAACCGCCCAGGAACCCGTAAAACAGCTTGCTCGGCTCGCCGTTTTTGTTCGAGAAAATATTCTTGCCGCCCTTGTCGACGATGCTCTGGTGAATATGCAGTGCACTGCCCGCCTCCTCGGCCATGGGTTTGGCAAGGAACGTCGCGTGCATCTCGTGTTCGATTGCGGCCTCGCGAACCGTGCGTTTGAACAGGAACACCTGGTCGGCGAGCTCTATCGGATTGCCGTGCAGGAAGTTGATTTCGAATTGGGCGGGGCCCATTTCCTGGGACAGCGTGTCGATGCGAATACGCTGCTCTTCGCAGTATTTGTAGAGATCATTTATGAACGGCTCGAAGTCGTTCATCGTATCGATACTATATGGCTGACGCGCTCCCTCAGTCCGGCCGAGCCTGCCCTGCGGTGGCTCAGCCTCGGCATTCGGGTCCGAATGGGCGTTCAACAGGTAGAACTCAACCTCGGGCGCTACGACTGGCACCCAGCCCTGCGCTTCATACTTGCCAAGGACGCCGCGAAGTACGCCGCGCGGCGACGCCTCAACCGGCGAACCATCGTTGTGATAGCAATCGAGAAACACCGATGCTGCCGGGTCCGCTGTCCAGGGAACCGGGCGCAATGTCGTCGAGTCCGGAACCAGCAACATGTCGCGATCTTCGACATTGTGTTCGTTGGAGACGTAGTCACCAGAGATCGTCTGGGCGAAGATCGCCTCGGGCATCTTCATTTGCCCGCTGCCGAACTTGTCAGCCGGCACGACCTTGCCGCGCGCGGATCCAGCCATGTCCGGAACGAATGCCTCGACGTCCTCGATCTTGCGCTCAGTCAACCAGGCCTGAAAAACATCTTGCTCACTCACGTTACACCTGTCGCTGGCCTGCGTACGCCCTGCACGCATCACCAAACGCCTTGAAAATAGCCATCGAAAATTCGTTTTTTGTTACTTGCCACTCAGGATGCCACTGCACCCCCAGTGCGAAGCCCGGAACACTGTCGACTGTGAATGCTTCAATCAGACCGTCGTCTGCAATGGCCTCAACCGTGACGCCTTTTGGCAGCCTGGCGACGCCCTGAGAATGCAGCGAATTGACCATTACCCGGGTATCACCTGCCAGTTTGTGTAACACACCACCTTCCATCAGGTCTACCGCGTGTGACGGGGCATACTGAACGTCAATGTGGTCCTTGGGGTTCTCCTTGTGTGTGTGGTAGCCAGGCACTTCATGGACTTTCTGGTGCAAGGTCCCACCGAGTGCGACCACGACTTCCTGGAACCCGCGACACACGGCCAACAGCGGCACCCCGGCCCTGAGCGCACGTTTGGTCAACGGCAATGTTGCCGCATCCCTGTCCGGGTCATGCAGGGTACCGGGCTCACTCGGTTCACCGCCATAATGCTGCGGCTCGACATTCGATGGGCTGCCCGTCAGAAAAACGCCGTCAACCTGACCGAGAACCTCGTCGACGTCGAGGTGCTCAGCCATAACAGGGATGATCAAAGGCAACGCGTCAGCGCCGTCGATCATTGCCTGCAAGTACTTCTCGCCAACCGCGTGAAACGGGTGGATATCTATCTGTTTGCGGCACGCTGGGACACCAATGACGGGTCTGGTGCTCATAAAAGGACCGTGTTTCGAATGTGTCGCTAGTTTACAGACTCGTCCGCTTTGCGGCCAAAGAATCGCAGCACGGCAAGCAGCAGCGCACCACCGACGATCAGGGATATCCAGGGCGGAACGCCATAACCGGCCGGGATGGTGCCAATCCCGATCGCGACGATACCGACCAGCAGAGCGTACGGCAGCTGCGTGCGCACATGCTCGATATGATCACAGCCGCTCGCAATGGATGACAGCACAGTCGTGTCCGAAATCGGTGAACAATGATCACCCCAGACCGCTCCGGCCAGTACGCAGGCGATCGAGGAGTACATAATGTGCATTCCTGTAGGGTCGGCCACGCCTGATACCGTCATGACGGCCCAGGCGAGTGGAAGGACCAGCGGTAGCAAAATTCCCATAGTTCCCCAACTGGTGCCTGTGGAAAACGCGGTGATCGCAGCAAGCGCAAAAACTACTGCAGGTACGAGCGCCACCGGTAGCGCATCACCCAGAATTGAAATCAGGTAGCCTTTGGCGTTGAGGTCGCCAGTGACGGCCGACATCGACCACGCCAGTATCAGGACGATCATGCCGAACAGGGTCGCGCGTGCGCCTCCGTACCACGCATCAACAGTCTCATGTGCACTCAGTATCTTCTGACCAATCGACAAGCCCGCCGCCACGAGCGCACCGCCAAACGACGCCCACATCATCGCTTTGTAGGGGTCAGCTGAACCGACAATATCCGTGATCGTTTCACCTTCCCCCGTGATGAACATGCTGATTCCCAACCCGAAGATCAGAACAAGGATTGGCAGAAACGCGTTCACCGGCCGCATCGGTACATCGGGTTTCGGATCGAGCGTATCGCCATCAAGCGCAGGCATCGGATCCCCGGACTTCGATTCCACAGCACCGGCGCGTGCGCGCAGTTCCGCCGTATACATCGGACCCATGTCGCGCCCACTCCATGCGACGGCCAGGACGAATCCGATCGCGAGGATCGGGTAGAAACTGTAAGGAATTGAGTGCAGGAACATCGAGTAGGCAGTCGTTCCTGCCAGACCATCGATTTCCTGCATGGCTTGATCGATAAGGCTTACCTGGTAGCCGATCCAGGTTGTCACCAGCGCGATGCTGACAACAGGTGCGGCCGTTGAGTCGACAATATAGGCCAGTTTCTCGCGTGAGATTTTCAGGTGATCAGTAACCGAGCGCGCCGTGTTGCCGACAACAAGCGTGTTGGCATAGTCATCGAAGAAGATCATCAGGCCCATGAACCAAACAGACACCTGGCCGCCGACTGCCGACTTCGCTTTGCTAACGACGACGCGCACGATACTCGCCATACCACCGTTGCGCGTAATGATGCCGACCATACCGCCGATCATCATTGTAAACACGATGATTGCGGCGTGGTCCGGGTTAGCAAGCGCATTGACGATGAAAACCGCAAGAACATCCATGAGCCCCTGCAATGCGCCGAGCGGCGAGAAGCCCTGCAACGCCGTTGCGCCAAGCCACAATCCGAGCAATAACGCCGGCACGACATTGCGCAACAACAAGGCAACAGCGATCGCGAGAAACGCCGGCATCAGGGAGATCCAGCCCGGCAGCACACGCAGACTCACTGAACTCGCCCGTACGCCAGACGTCGCCGTGATGTCGACGGCACCGCGCTTAGCGACCACCAGGTCACCAATAGTCGCTACGCCGTCGTCGCTCGCCACACCGCGGCGCGTTTCTGCGCCAAGTTCGACCACGACGGTGGCACCTGCAACAACGTCGCTAACGACGATTTCAAAAGGGATTGATTCGAGCGCGATCTTTGGCGCGTCGATATCGACAGCCTGTGCACCAACTGGCAAGGCCATGGCAGCAAGGAAGACGAGTCGTGTGACTATGTGCAAGCTGCGTTTATTGATGTTGTTTATCCCGCGCAACGCTTGGCGGCATGGTAACACGCGGTACAATGACCCAGCCATGACGAAAAAGAAAAACAACCCGCTCCGGACGGAGCTAAAAAAACTACTTCGCAATCAGCCAGATACGCAAACGATGGAGTTACT
>CALZHX010000186.1 GCA_945787435.1 uncultured Woeseiaceae bacterium | reverse complement strand
TGAGAGCGCCGCGAATTACGGATCGAACAGCATCCTTGTATAGGTCGTCATCCACGCCAGCGGATTGGAGAAGTGTGCCATCTATGTCAAATACAGTGGCATGCACAAGTGATGTCTAATTACCGTGGTTGATCATGAGCGGAGAATAACATTCTGAGGACGACTGGCCGCTTCTGGTGAAAGCAGACTTTCGGCGTTTTAGCGGATACGTCGGCTTCAATAGTTTTCGAAATCGGTCAATAACCCCTCCGCGGAGGGGTTATTGAGCAACTTGAAAAATACTCCTCCCGGAGGGGCGACCCATCACTGGTCTTGCAAGTCACCCCAGCAAGACTGGGCCACGGCAATTGCGGTTAGCGCTGCGGTTTCGGTGCGCAGTATCCGTGGCCCGAGCGAAACCGCTACGAAACCCGACACGGCTGCGTCTTCGTACTCTTTGTCGCTAAAGCCACCTTCGGGCCCTATGAGGAGGCAAACTTTGGTGGCAGGTGCTGCGATCGATGACAACTGCGTGGCGGCGCCTGGTCGCAGGATGAGATCTGAATCCGCTTCCTTGGCGCCCGCACCGAACCAGGCATTGAGATCGACGGGCGCGTCGATCAATGGCGGACGAATGCGACCCGACTGTTCGCAGGCGCTAATGGCAACGCTTTGCCAGTGGTCACGCCGTTTCGCGGCACGGGCCGGTTCGAGTTTGACCACCCCGTACTCTGTCAACACTGGCGAGATGCGTTTGACACCCAGCTCGGTCGCTTTTTGCACAACGAAATCCATCCGCTCCCCGCGCGATATGCCTTGCACAAGATGAATTTTCAACACCGATTCGGTCGCCGTCTCGACAGGCTCAGCAATAGAAATGACCGCACTGTTCTTCGTCAGAGAAATAACCTGTGCTTCGAACTCGCCGTCGTCACCGTTGAATACGGTCAATGTGTCGCCATTGCGTAGCCTGAGTACACGACCCAGGTAGTGTGTCTGGTCGCGCTCGAGCTGCAGTTCATTGCCGGAACCGAGCGCGTCGCTGACGAAAAGCCGGGTCAGTGCCATAGTCGTTGATTTTGGAGCCTGTGAGGACGACTATCGTATACCAATGAGCACGTCTTACAGCATCGATACCAAAACTGGCCTGATCGAGCCGGCCAGGCAGCGCCCGAGCCCGAACTGCGACGAGCGCCCGGAACGCGCGCCGCCGGACACATTGGTTATCCACGGCATCAGTCTGCCCCCCGGCGTGTTTGGTGGCCCCGAGATCGAACAGTTGTTTACGAATCAGCTCGATTGGGATGCACACCCCTATTTTGCCGAAATCCGCGGGCTCACGGTTTCCTCACACCTGTTGATCAGGCGCGACGGCGAGCTGCTTCAGTTTGTGCCGTTCACGCAGCGCGCCTGGCACGCGGGAGAGTCGTCGTTCAGGGGCCGTAGCGGCTGCAACGACTATTCGATCGGAATCGAGCTGGAAGGTGAGGACGAGACACCGTACAGCGATGAGCAATATGCCGTATTGTGCAACGTAAGCCGCGCGATTATCGCTGCGTATCCTGGTATTACTGGCCGCGAAATTGCAGCACACTCGGATATCGCGCCGGGCCGAAAAACCGATCCGGGTCCTGCTTTCGACTGGCTTCGATTGTATGATGGCATCTGCTGAACCCTGTCTGCAAAACAACATGAGTTAACGAACGATGCATCTGATTGCCCTGCTCATCGGCCTGGTCATTGAACGGCTTGCCACCCGGTTATTTCATCTGCGCAGATTGCGCTGGATAGATCGCGTAATCGATGCTGGTTTCCGGCGGGCGGGTCTCCTGCCCAACTGGCCTGCGATGATTCCGATAGTAGCGCTCGTGGTGCTGCTCGTATTGCCTGTACTCGCGCTCGCAGCGGTATTCGTCCTTGGTGATCCTTTGCTCGGTTTTCCCTACCTGGTACTCGGCGTATTCGTGCTGTTTTTCTCGCTCGGCCCGCAGGATATTGGCGAAGACGTCGACGAGTACTGCAGAGCCATGGAAGGTGGCGACAAAGAACGTATTGAGGAGACTGCCAAAGCCATCATCGAGAGCGATGTTCCCGAGGATGCACTGGAGCGCATACACCGCGTTGAAGAAGCCGTCTGTGTCCAGGCGAACAATCGCCTGTTTGCTGTCATCTTCTGGTTCGTACTGCTGGGACCGCTCGGCGCGTGGACTTACCGGGCAACGGACCTGATACGCCGTCGTGCGGTGTTTGTTGCGGCGCGTGCAGAGGACTCGAACGGAATGCCGGAGCGCCTGCGTGATGCAGCCATTGTCCTGCACGGCTGGCTTGCCTGGATCCCGGCACGGCTCACGGCGATTGGCTATGCGGCAGCCGGCAACTTCGATACGGCGGTCGGCGCATGGCGTGCGCCAACGGAACAAGAATCCGACTCGGCGTCGGAATACAACGAACACCTGCTCGCGCGCGTTGGTGTCGGCGCGTTGGCGCTGGGCGATGATCCCGACGAGGATCTTGTAACGCGAGGCGTGCGCGGGGCTACAGCGGCCAACCGACTGGTCTTTCGCCTGCTTATGATTTCGGCCGTTGTCATCTCCGCAATGACGTTGTATGGCTGGACGCGGTGAGGGCGCGCCGTGCGGCGCTGATCCTGCTCAGTCTGTACGCCCTTGGCGCCTGTTCTGAAGCGCCGCCACCTGAGAACAAGGGCGGGACCCATAAACGCGTCGTAACTCTTGCTCCCAATTTGACGGAGCTCGTATTTGCGGCGGGTGCCGGCAGTTCGCTCATCGGTGTCAGTGCCTATTCGGATTACCCACCTGCCGCGCTCGAATTACCGATCGTCGGCGACGCCTTTATGATCGATCAGGAACAGCTCGCGATCCTGAAGCCTGATCTCCTGCTCGTGTGGCAGAGCGGAACGCCCGCGCATGTCGTCGATGAGCTGCGGCGCGTGGGATTCAACGTGGAGATCATTCGCACCAGCAGCCTTGCAGATGTTGCGTCGGCAATCCGTCGCATCGGGAAACTGACAGGACATACCGACGATGCGGAAACGGCCGTTAACGCCTATGAGCGCGGGCTTGAATCTATCGGCGGCAACAGTGATCAGCTCACCGACATTCGGGTTTTCTACCAGGTATCGCAGCGGCCACTGTTTACGGTGAATGGCGACCATTACGTAAGCGAACTGATCGCCCTTTGTGGCGGCAGCAATGTGTTCGCCGACCTGGATAACCTGGCACCGACAATCGATGTTGAGTCGGTCGTCGAGCGAGACCCGGAAGTCCTGCTCGCGAGTACCGATGCGGGCGAGAACGCATTTGCAGAGTGGCAAAGGTGGCCGCACATGGCCGCCAACGAGACAGGCAACCAGTTCCTGATGCCCGCCGACGCGATCGGACGAGCCACACCGCGGTTGTTGCAGGCTGGAGAGGCTGTTTGTGAGGCACTCGCCGAAGCGCGGCGCCGTCGTGGCGACGCAAGGCGGTGATTATTCGTCCCGGTGCGCTATCTCGCTCTGTTCCATAGGACTTCTTCTCCCGATTCGGCGCGGGCCAGGATACGCGCGACAACGAACAACAGGTCCGAGAGGCGATTCAGGTACTTGATGGCTTCGGCTCGCACCGGTTCGTCATCCGCGAGTGTAATTGTCGTGCGTTCGGCACGGCGCACGATGGTGCGCGTCAGGTGACAAGCGGCAGCGGCTCGACCGCCGCCTGGCAGGATAAACTCTTTCAGCGTCGGCAAATTCTCATTCAGCGCATCGAGTTCACGCTCGAGGCGCCTGATGAATTCATCACTTATTGCGCTGTGGCCCGGAATACAGAGTTCACCGCCGAGCTCGAACAAGTCATGCTGAACCTCGACCAGGATGCTGCGAATGTCCGGCGGAACACTGCTCTCGGCCAACACGACGCCTATGGCACTATTCGCTTCATCGACGGTACCGTACGCGGCTACGCGCGAACTGTCTTTAGGCACGCGTGTACCGTCGCCGAGGCCGGTAGTACCGTCATCGCCGGTCTTTGTATAGATCTTGCTAAGTCGTTTACCCATCGGAAGGTCCCGTCTAGTTCCAGCGGTACTTGAGTTCTACGAATCCACCGCGCCCCTGCATACGGAAATTCTCGGCGGTTTGATAGTCTGTGTCGAGCAGGTTCTCAATTTTCGCATGCAGGGCCCAGGCTCGGCCGATGCTGAACTGTGCCGTCAGATTGGCTAACAGATAGCCATCCAGCTTTACACCACCGAAGTCCTCGCGGTCACCGCTTGCGATCAACGCGAGGCCTACACGATGCGCACGGATATCCTGTGTGTAAGACAGTGATGCCGATTCTTCGGCGCGTCGCAGCAAGCGATCGGCTGTCACCGCATCTTCGGCGCGCTGTTTTACGACATCAGCGTGGATGGCAAATCGATCACCGCGATATTCGTAGCCTATTTGTATGCCACGGATCTCAGCCTCGGCGATGTTTCGCAGTTCAAATGTCTGCAGGTCGAATTCAATGAGGTTTTCAATGTCGTTCCGATAGAACTCAATGTTGACGCTGTGCCCGGTACCTGGCGAATAAAGAAAACCAAGTTGGGCCTCATCAGCCAACTCCGGATCAAGGTCCGGGTTGCCGCCAAAACCAAAGCGGTCAGTCGCGTCGGGCGCCCGGAACGCGTGTCCGAGGCCCGCATTGATCGTCCAGTTATCATTCAGTTCGTACGCGTATTCGGCGTTCCACGTTGTGTGATTGCCGAATGTCTCATGGTCAGTAAGTCGCAGTGCAACGAAGGTCATGTGCCGTTCGTGAGACCACTGGTCCTGGACGAATGCCGCTCGAACCTCAGTATCCTCCTCGAAACCCGATCCAAATGACAGCGTTGAGGCAGTCTCGTCGAATGCAAACAGGCCTCCGGTCAGGGTGTGGTGGGCGAACGCATGGCTGTATTGCCAGTCGAGGCTTATGCGATCCGATTTCACGAAGTCGTCGCTCTGGTTTTGCGAAATGTCATCCTGCATGAACGATGCAATGAACTTGCTGGTACCTCTGTTACCCATTCGAGTGTTGAGCTCAACTGCTGTCGTTGAGTTTTCGAAGTCCTGATCGACCGGGGCCAGGAAAAAGTCGAGGTACTCGACGTTTCCCTGTGTTTGCCAGTGGCGCAGGCTGATTTCGCTATCGCCAAAACGGCGCGCGCCGTAGAGATTGGCGGAGAGATTGTCATAGCCGCGCTCGATGCCTGAATCGGTGCGCGGTGCGAAGCCGGCAGTATCCAGCCAGTTCAAAGTAATGCCGAAGTCACCGTCGTCTCCCCGGTTGCCGGCGGAAATGAGACCGGACTGCGAGTCGAAGCTACCTGCGCCAACAGCCGTTTCGAGGAATGCAGCGTCAGTTCGTCGCGAAATGATATTGATAACGCCGCCAATCGCGTCAGTGCCGAACAACGCGGAGCGTGCACCTTTGACGATCTCAATGCGCTCGATGATCTCGGGCGATATATGCTGCACAGCGGCACCGCCGAGGGTGCCTGGATTAATACGAACACCATCCATCAGCACGAGCGTGTGATTGCTTTCCGTGCCGCGCAGGAACATCGACGTCGCCTGTCCGGGGCCGCCGTTTCGGCCGATATCAATACCGGCCTGGAAGCGCAGCAACTCTGCCAGGTCCGTAGCAAGAGACAATTCGATGTCCTCCCGCGTAATAACCGTGACCGGCACGATCGCGTCGCTCAACGGAATTTCAGTTCGGGTCGCGGTGACGATAATTGTCTCGCCCAACGCCTGGTCCGCAGCAACGGAGTTGACGGGCACGAACACGCACGCCAACACGATGGCGAAAAACGACACGAGGTCTCTCATTGTTTTCTCCTTGCGTGCCGCCCGCACGCGCAATGGTTCACGGTTTCACCAGGCCGGTCTCCGGGCTTACGAGCGGATAGACATCCTCTCCGTAGCGCCTTCCCGCGAAACCGATTGCTGGTTTTCGCAGTGGCTCCGGGTCGATTACCTCGAACCGGGGGCTACGGTTTAACTCGATCACCGTTGCGGGGGCAGCGCCGGACTGAGCCTGAAGACAGGCTGCACCGGCTTCCCGTTCACCCGACTTTTGCCAAATCAGGTTCACCTCGTGAGCGATGTACGATAGGGGCGCTACCGTTTGCTGTCAAGCAAGGGACAATTGCTTGTTTCTTCCCCGTCGAGCGGCTATTTTGCGCCGATCACCACGAGACTCGCGTAGTACCGAAAATGGAAACATACGATGACAACAACGCCTCAAAGGAATTGCTGACGGCACTGGAAGCGGCTCGCGCTGCGGCGGACATCAGTCGGAGCTACTATGCTGGAAACTTCACAGTAACAACCAAGGCTGATCTGACGCCCGTAACCCAGGCCGACATCGAGTGCGAACAGAAAATTCGCGAGATCATCCTTGAGCAATTCCCCGAACACGGATTTTTTGGCGAGGAAACCGGCCGCACGCGTGAGAATGCCGACTACCTGTGGCTGGTCGATCCGATCGACGGCACGAAGGGATTTGTGCGCCAGTACCCGTTCTTTTCTACCCAGATCGCGCTCATGCACCAGGGAATAATCGTTCTCGGCGTGTCGAGTGGAACGATGATGGACGAGCTGGCCTGGGCTGAGAAAGGGCATGGCGCATGGCTCAACGGCGAACGAATCGCTGTGAGCACAATCGACGACCCGGAACGGGCCGCCGTGTCGACGGGCAACCTGAAGTCGCTGGCACTAAGCGATGGCTGGGGCAATCTTGGCCACATCGTTGCGCGAGCCGATCGTATCCGCGGCTATGGCGACTTCTATCACTATCACCTGCTTGCGTCGGGCAAAATCGAGGCAGTCATCGAATCGGATGTGAACATCCTCGATATCGCGGCGCTATCGATCATCGTAGAGGAAGCCGGCGGCACATTTACCGATCTGAACGGTGCGCCGGTCGGTCTGGACACGCGCTCGGTGCTTGCGACCAACATGGCCCTCTACGATGACTTTCTGAGTCGGCTAAAGGGGTGGGTGGTCTGAGGACGCGACGAAGAGTTTTTTCGAGTGCCAGTCCACCGCCTCCATCCGGGTGGCGAATAGATCGCTGAGTCTCTCCTCGGTCAGAATATCTGCACTAGGGCCGAGTTCCCATTGCCCGTCACCGAACAGCAACAGGCAACGATCTGCGTACCGAACTGCCAGGTTGACGTCATGTAGGCTCGCGATCACGGCTGACCCCGAGTCGGCCGCACGGCGAAATACGCGCAACGCATCGAGCTGGTGCTGTGGATCAAGGTGGTTGGTTGGCTCATCGAGCAAGTACACGTCTGGCGCCTGCGTCAGAATCTGCGCAATAGCGAGCCGGCGACGCTCGCCACCGGATAACGTCAGTATGTCTCGCTCCGATAATGCGGCAAGGCCCACTGTCCGAAGCGCCTCTCTTGCTGCCTCATAATCCTCAGCCGACTCCCAGCGAAAGCGGCCGATATGTGGGTGACGCCCGATCAGGGCTGTGTCCATGACGGTCGCCGGAAAGATATCGTCGACGTCCTGCGGCAACAATGCCAGGTGCCGAGCCGTCAGTTGTCGCGGCGCGCTTTGAAGGTCCGAGCCCATCAACCGTAACCGGCCGGTATCGGGCGGGCGCAGTCCCGCAAGTGTCATCAGGGTCAGCGTCTTGCCGCTGCCGTTTTGGCCCAGAACGGCGACAAGTTCGCCGCGCCTGAGGTCCAGCTGCAACGCGTCGACAAGGCAGCGGCCAGGCACGCTCACACGCAGCGCTTCACAGCTCAGTATCGATTCAGGTGCATCGGACATGTTTACTCGGCGAGGCGAATTTCGCTGGCGGTTTGCGGGCCAATGACGGTGTAACGCAGGCTTTTGGGAATGACCGCATCGTCGGCTGTAAGCGCGATTCGACCACCCATTATTTCAGCCCATCGTTGCGGATACAGCGGCTCGCGATCCGGTTCTGCGAGTCCGTCAGGGGCAAGCGGCTGTCCGGTACCCATTTCGTATTTGTCGGTGGCGCCGAGCGTGTGCATGAATTCATGCGCGATGACCACGTTGTTGCCGCCCGCGTGCTGACGACTCGCGCGCGCGTTAACGATGCCAACCATGCCTTTTTGTAACCCGACTGAATTTTCGAGCCGGAACCCGATGTCGGGGCTGTGATAGCGAACGAAGACGCGAATATCAGGGTCGATTCTATCCTGATCGCCGGCCGTGCTCGATGCCCACCAGCGCAACTTGAGTGACCACATCATGACGCCAAAGATTCCGGGATCAGGGTCGATGGTGGGCGGATGCTTCCGAACCTGTCGACCCAGCTCCATCCGTAACGGCCGATCGAGTGTCTTCCCGTAGCGCGCAGTTTCCCGCGTGATGAAAGCCTCGATATCCGCAAAATCGTCGACCTCCAGACCTGCGATGTACTTTGCGACGATATCGCTGCCATCCGCATTGATCGGGTAGACCTTGAGCCACAGGCTGTTATTCCAGTCTGTGCTCCGTGACTGCGTCAGCCAGGTGCTGACCGCCACGAAAAACAGAATGAACAGCAGGATCGCAATGCGGATCGCCTTGAACATTATTTGAGCTTACTTACTCCGGCTTTCTGAAGCGCAACACGTAACGATCAGTACTGCCACGAATCTCAGGGTCGAAAACACTTTTGCTGTAATCGTCTTCAGCATTGCGCAATACATCGCTCTCTCCGTCGAGCACGAAACCAGCGGCGGTGAGTTCGGCGATTACGATGGCTGAATCGATACGGTGCAATGTGCTACCGGTTTCACCCGGTGAGCCGCTGGCAGCCTGGTGATCCACAATGCCGAGGATGCCGCCAGGTTTCATGCCCTTGAATAATTCGGCATGGAATGCCGGTATGTCGATTTGATCCCAACCGTACTGCTCCGAAGACCAGTAGAGGTCGTGATAGTTAAGAATAATCGTAGCCGCATTAAAGCTATCGGCTTCAAGTGCCAGCTCATTGTTTTCCGCCATCAGGACTTCAGTATTCGGCAGGCGATTGTCGGCAAATCTTTTTTCGTGTGCTTCACCTGCGAAGTTCAGGATTGGCGTATTCGCATGAGCGATAACCTTGCCGTTCTCGCCGACGACATGCGCGAGCAGTTCAGTGTAGTAGCCAGCGCCGGCCCACATCTCCAGGACGGTATCGCCGGGCTGGATACCGAAGAATTCGAGCACGGCTGCCGGCTGGCGCCCGGTGTCGCTGGCCTGGTCTTCTGCGGGCCGTGTCGCGCTGTCGACCGCTGCGGCGTAAATGGATACCCCCGGCACCGCAGGGGCGCTCAGCTCAGGCGCAGGCTCACTGGCAACAGGCTCGGGGTCACTGCCGAGTCGACCGCAGCCGGCAATCAATAAAGCAATAGTCG
>CALZHX010000185.1 GCA_945787435.1 uncultured Woeseiaceae bacterium | reverse complement strand
TGCTGACTCCGACAAGCTCATGGTTATGAATAGCGGCTTCTGGCCGTTAGGCGACGCTCGAGATAGATTAATATGAGCGGCCGGTATGGACTCGAAAGCAGCCGGTCGAGTGATAAACTAGCGAACGACTGGTGCTGACCCAAAGCGGCCATCGGTAACTGGAGGCCATGATTCATGATAATTGGCATTCGAATAGCAACGATCTTGCTTTTGTCAGTTTGTTTCAGTATCGCAATTGCGGACGAAGCAGATGATGACAAGCGCACCGATAAGCAAGCTCAAGCGGTTTCCAAAGAGGTCTATGACAAGATAAAGAGCGCGCAGGATGCGATTGATTACCTTGCGAGTATCGGCATATCTACAACGGACTTCGAACCAGAAAACCTGCAATTTTCCTCTAAGTCGTTTCCAGACTGCATAGCCCAGGTCGAGCAGACATTACACACGAATGAGGAGCTCGCGATCGGTCGAGTGTCTTGTGTAATGCGCCACTCAGACGACTTTCGGGCCGATGTATCCAAGTAGCTGCGACCGGCTGGTTCTGGCCGTTTGCAGCCGCTCACGAATCGCGGTTTTGGATGGTATGAACGACCGCTATCGATGAAAGCGGACATTCAGCATCCATTAGATCGGCAATACTGTCGTGTGCTTGATGTCGGATAGTACGATCGACGAATTCACTTCCTGGATGCCGGGCAGCTGCGACAGCTTTTCGAAGAAGAACTGTTCGTAGGCTTTGATGTCCTGGGTAACGATGCGCAGCAGGTAATCGACGTTGCCGAGCAACACGTAGCAGTCGAGCACCTCGGGGTACCGGCTCACGGCCTCGGAAAACTCCGCCAGGTTGCTACGACCGTGTGACGTCAGTTTGACGTGCGCGAACACCATCGTGTTGAGTCCCACTTTTTCGCGGTCGAGCTTGACGGGCTGATCCTTGATCACCCCCTCGTCACGCAGGCTTTGTATGCGTCGCCAGACGGCTGATTGAGACAAGCCGATTTTCTCACCAAGTTCGGCTGCATTGATGCCGGGCTCTTGTTGTAACCAGCCGAGAATTCGGCGATCCGTGGGGTCGAGCTTCACTGCTTGCATTATTTATGCCTTCTATTTAAAGAACATGCATAAATTATGATGTTTTTTCGATACAAGCAAATGAATTTGCAATATCTGTTCGGTTTTAAGGGTATATATTGGATACCCCCTATTCGCCGGTGGAGGCGTTGCTATGCCCGTTTTCGATCACCCCGATTTCGACCAGCATGAGTCCTTGCACTTTGTGCAGGACCCGAATTCCGGGCTGAAGACGATTATTGCAATTCACTCCACGGCTCTCGGCCCTGCCGCCGGAGGTTGCCGCCGCTGGCAGTACGCATCCGATGCCGATGCACTGACGGACGCGCTGCGCCTGTCGCGCGGCATGACCTACAAGAATGCCGTTGCCGGCCTCAAATTTGGCGGTGGTAAATCCGTGATCCTCGCCGACGAAAATGCGCCGAAATCGCCGGAGCTTTTTCATGCCTTCGGTCGCGCTGTCGAAAGTCTCAACGGCAAATACATCACGGCCGAAGACGTCGGTTGCAGTGTCGACGACATGCGCCAGGTCAACGAAGTGACCGGCTACGTGTCCGGCTTGCCACGCAGTGGCGGCAACGCTGGCGGTGACCCGTCACCGCTGACCGCGATGGGCGTATTCCTCGGCATCGAAGCTGCGGTTGAGTCCCGTCTTGGGGCAGATTCACTAAAAGGTGTTCGTGTTGCGGTTCAGGGTGTCGGACATGTGGGTTTGCATCTTTGCCGCCTGCTGCACGAAGCAGGCGCCATTTTAACGGTATCTGACGTCAATCGCGACAACCTGAAACTCACGCAAGACGAGTTGCCGGTAACCGAAATTGCCCCTCCCGATTTGCTGTATGCGGATGTCGATGTGCTCGCTCCGTGCGCACTGGGCAACATCCTGACGTCGCAGACAATTCCGAAACTCAAAGCGACCGTCGTTGCGGGCGCTGCCAATAATCAGTTGGCGACGGAGGCGGACGGTGCGCGTCTTGCCGATCGCGACATTCTGTACGCGCCTGACTACGTGATCAACGCAGGTGGCATTATCAATGTTGCCCGCGAATATTATGGGGGCAGCTCGGAAGAAGAGGTGCGCACCGAGATTGGTGGCATTCCGGAACGCCTGAAGCGGATATTCGCAGAAGCGAAGACGAGCAAGCAACCGACCAATGTCATCGCTGACGAGCTCGCGCGACGTATTGTTGCCAGCGCATAAGGCCAGGGACTCGAAACATGACCGATAAGAAGTCGCGACTCCACATCCCTCGGCCGACGGCACGACCGGGCGAAACGCCGGACTTCAGCTATCTCGACCTGTCGCCTGCCGGCAGCGTCGACAAGCCGTCGATCGACGCCCGCACGCGTGACATCGAATACATGAGTTCCGGCCTGATCCGTGTCCTCGACGACGATCACCAGGCCGTTGGTCCATGGGCACCCGATCTTGATCCGGGCAAGTTACAGATCGCTCTGCGCTGGATGGTGCTGAACCGCGTGTTCGACAAACGAATGTGGCAGATCCAGCGCCAGGGGCGGATTTCTTTCTACATGGAAGCGCTTGGTGAGGAAGCCGTGTCGATTGCGCAGGGCATGGCGCTGCGCCCGGGCGACATGTGCTTCCCCTCTTACCGCAACCAGGGCCTGTACATGTATCGCGGCATGAAGCTCGTCGACATGATGTGCCAGTGCCTCTCCAACACCCGTGACATGTGCAAGGGCCGGCAACTGCCGATCATGTATCACAGCGCCGAGGCCAACATGTTTTCCATCTCCGGCAATCTCGGCACGCAGTACCCGCATGCCGTTGGCTGGGCCATGGCATCTGCAATCAAGGGTGAAGATCACATCGCCGCGTCCTGGGTGGGCGATGGTTCGACCGCCGAGGCTGATTTTCATCATGCCATTACGTTTGCGGCCGTCTACCACGCTCCCGTCATCCTTAACATCGTCAATAACCAGTGGGCCATATCGACATTCCAGGGAACTGCCGGCGGCGAGCGACGCCCATTTGCAGCCAGGGGCCTCGGGCTCGGCATACCGGGTATCCGCGTCGACGGCAACGATTTTCTTGCTATCTATTCGACGACACTATGGGCTGCTGATCGCGCGCGTCGTGGCGGCGGCCCGACAATGATTGAGCTCGTTACCTACCGTGGTGGCGCACATTCAACCAGCGACGACCCGACCAAGTATCGGCCCAAGGATGAGTGGAAGTCGTTCCCGCTTGGTGATCCTGTCGAACGCCTCAAGCAACACCTTATTTCGCTCGGTCACTGGTCCGACGAAAAGCACGAGGAGCTCGAAGCACAATTGACAGCCGAAGTTCTTGCCGCGTGGAAAGAAGCGCAGCAGTACGGAACGATGACCGAGGGGCCTTTCCTCGATCCTTCCACGATGTTCGACGACGTTTTCGCCGAGACCCCGCGGCACCTCGAGTCACAGCGCCGCCGCATGATGGAAGTGGAAGGCGTGAACGGGGGAGACTCAGAGTCATGACGCAGATGAACATGATCGAG
>CALZHX010000184.1 GCA_945787435.1 uncultured Woeseiaceae bacterium | reverse complement strand
TGATCAGCTCATACGGCTGAAATCGACACGCAAGATGTCATTCTGGTATGGCGCTCGCAGTCTGCGCGAGATGTTCTACGTGCAAGAATTCGACCAGCTTGACGAGGAGAATGAGAACTTCAAGTGGCATATCGGATTGTCGGAACCATTGCCCGAGGACAACTGGACGGGTTATACGGGCTTCATTCATAACGTCCTGTACGACCACTACCTGAAAGACCACCCCGCTCCTGAGGATTGTGAGTACTACCTGTGCGGACCGCCAATGATGAACACGGCGGTGATCAAGATGCTCGATGATCTCGGCGTCGACAAGGATCATATTTTACTCGACGACTTCGGGGGCTAGGTGAGGACGGCGCTGCTAATTGCGATGTTGGCGCTGGCCGCGTGCGCCGGCGATCACGGTTCCGTCGAGCTCGTTGGCAGCACCATGGGGACGCAGTTCAACGTCAAGCTGCCAAATGGGCTCGGTGAACATGATGCCCTGGCGCTGAAACAGGCCATTGAGGCAGTACTCGACGATGACGAGGCGCAGATGTCCACCTACCTGCGTGACTCCGACATCTCGCGATTCAACATCAATCGTACGGCAGAGTGGCAAGGCGTCGAGCTCAGCTTTTGTGAGAAAGTGGCGCAGTCGTTGGCGATAAGTGAACAGTCCGGTGGGGCCTTTGATATCACGGTAGGGCCTTTGGTCAACCTTTGGGGCTTCGGGCCCGGGGGAATGGTCGACGAACCTCCCAGCGACGACGCTATAGCTGCTCTCATGGACATAACAGGCTTCGAGAAATTGCATGCCGACTGTTCCCGTCCTGCGGTCAAGAAGGATGTCGGAGACCTGATGATCGACATGTCCGCTATCGGCAAAGGCTTTGCGGCCGATCGTGTCGCCGCATTGCTGGTCTCGCTCGACTTTGACAGTTTCCTGGTCGAGGTTGGCGGTGAACTCAACATTCGCGGCATGAACGCCAGGGGCAAGCCCTGGGCAATCGGCATCGAAGCGCCACTGCCCAACGCGCGCAAGCCGCATGCAGTCGTCCACCTCACTGATACTGCCCTGGCGACATCGGGCGACTACCGGAATTTCTTTGAGGCAGACGGCAAACTCTACTCACACACAATCGATACTCGCACCGGCCGGCCTGTCACGCATACACTGGCATCGGTAACGGTCGTCGATGAGAAAGGCTGGCGTGCCGATGCGTTAGCAACTGCACTGCTCGTCATGGGGCCGGAAGAAGGTATGGCATTTGCTGAGCGCGAGGGCATGGCTGTGTTGATGCTGCTGAGAACAGACGATGGCATCGAAGAGCGACAAACCGCTGCGTTCAACGCATACAGGGACATCTCATGACTATCGTATCCACCTTACTTGTGACTTTCGCGGTTATGCTTGCAGTGATCGGCGCAATGGCGATCGGCGTGCTGAATGGTCGCAAGCCAATCAGCGGAAGCTGCGGCGGCCTCAACGGCGGCGGCTGCGAACTGTGCAGCGGCAAGTGTCAACGGGAGACTGAAGAATGAATCTCAAATCGTGCCTGGTACGCGACTACATGGCGGGCCATCTCGTGACCTTCAAACCCGACATGGACGTAATGGACGCGATCCACGAACTTGTGAAACAACGTATAGCGGGAGCACCCGTTGTCGACGACAAGGGTGATCTCGTTGGCATGCTGTCCGAACTTGACTGCATGAAAGTCGCACTTAATGCCGGCTATTACGGCGACTGGGGTGGCCCGGTCGCCGATTACATGTCGACGAGTGTCGAATCCGTCGATTCGGAAATGAATATTGTCGACCTGGCACAAAAATTCCTGGAATCAGGTTTTCGCCGCTTCCCCGTGCTCAGGAACAACCGCCTGGTCGGTCAGATCAGCCGGCGCGACGCACTGCGCGCACTCAGTGAGCTCGCTGTAGGCTAACAGGAGCCAACATGAGAATTTTCAAGTCTGGCCTTTGCGTCATCGCAATGGGCGGTTTTCTTGTGGGCGTTAATTTCGCAAACGCAGAGCCGGAAAACATTGCAGTCTGTGCGGCCTGTCATGGACATGACGGCTCGGGCGCGGGGTTTGACTACGTGCCGATCATTGCAGGTACACCGGCAGCTCATCTCGAAGAAGCTATTTTTGCCTACCAGGATGGTGCAAGAAAATGCGTTGGCGTTCCTGTCATGTGCGAGGCAATCGCACCGCTGACCGAGAACGAGGTTGTTGAAATGGCGACGTACTACGCCGCGATGCCGCGCATCTCATCTGAAGAAGAGTTTGACAGGAAGCTCGCGGCCGTTGGCAAGCTGATCCACGATGACCTGTGCGCGCAGTGCCATGTGCTTCCAACAGACGACAACGTTGGCGACGCGCTCGGCATTCCATTGAATGGCCAGCGTGCCGCATACCTGCGATTGGCACTCGGTGCCTACCTGACTGGCGATCGCGAGACACTTGTGCCGATCATGGCTGATAAACTTCAGGAACTGGACCAGGGCAAGATCGAAGCGCTCGTCCACTACTACGCAAGCTGGGACCCCGAGTGATGAATACAATTGAAACCTGGACAACGTTTTTTGGCTGGATGACGATCATCAATATTGGCGTCTACGTGATCACGCTTCTTGCCCTCTTCGCCATGCGCAGTTGGGCTTACAAAATCAATGCCAGCTTGTTCGGCATTGGCGAGGACGAAGTAGCCACTGCGACGTTCAATTATATTGCCGCGTACAAGCTTCTGATCACGGTATTTTGCATTGCGCCGTGGCTTGCGTTGAAGCTTATGGCGTAAACCTGGCTGGATGGATCTGAATAGCGGCGCTACCGGGTAGCAGTCTCGCCTCGATTCAACAACCTCGCCACGAGCAAGAGCGCACCACCGACGAAAGCCAGCGCCACGAACAGCGTTGCCGGCTGGCCGTTCGGAAAGTCTTCAACAAAGAGTTTGATGGCGACCAGCACCAGGACCGGGTAGACCAGCCAGCGCGCCTCCGGCCATCGTTTGTGCCGGCTTGATAGTGCGAGAGTGACAGACGAAGCCGCGAGTATTGCCGTTCGCAATGCCGCAAGCGCGGCGAGATTTGGTTCGGCATGCCCCACGCCGGCCAGTAGTGGACCCAGGAACAAAACCATGAGTCCGCCGACCTCCCAGACCGACAAAGCCAGCACGAGCAACTGCGGCAAACCTGCCATCGTCCCCCAGCGGTCGGAATGTTGCGCAACTGGAATGAAGAGGCAGATGACTGTCGTCAGGGCGATGCCGACATGCGAGATATACAAAGTAGGCCACGCTGTAGCGTCTCCAGTCAGCGCGTGGGCGCCAGTCGTCAGAATTCCGGAACCTACGCCGGCGGCAAGCAATAGAACGGTGCTCTGCAGGCTCAGCGAGACCCAGCCTAATCGTCCGCTCCCCCATGCCATGATCATCGCCAGGAGCGACCAGAACACGGCTGCGAACAGCGGTGGCGCGACCATCGCGCTGCCGCCAACCACGAGTACGAGCCCAAGCGTGGAATAGTAGTAGAAGTTCTGACTCCGGATCGCGCGGGTTTTGGCCGAGAAGGCCAACGCATAGCTGCCAATTCCGAGCACGGTGGCCAGGGTACCTACACTTGCAAGACTGACCTGCCCCGAACGCGCCCCGAGAATCGCCGCCCCGAATGCGATGCCAACACCAGCCAGCGCTTGCATAGTCTCGAACATGCCGACATTGCGACCGCGAACGTGCGACTGCATGGCGAAGCTGATGAGGTACGTCAGCAACAAAACAGTGGCAAAGATGACCGGCATTTCAGGTGACATGGTCCATTGCTCGCTGCGGCTGAATACGATCAATGCACCCACACCGACATTGGCTCCGAGAGCACCCAGCCACTGTGGCCCCATCCATTGCCGCCAATAGACCACCCACAATGACGCAAGACCCAGAAGCAGCAAGAACGTTGCCACGAGAATCGCCTCTTGCGCGACAACCAGCACAGCGACGGCCGTGCCGATCCCACCCGCGATGACAAGCCAGCCGATGCTGCGCAGGTTCTGCGTGCCGGCCACCGCCAAAGCCAGCGCACAATACGCGGTCAGTGCGAGAACGCCCTGTGCTCCCGACAGAAGTTCAAAGCGGTTAATGGCCTCTACGAGCAGCGGCAGCAGGAGAAGTACCGACGTGCAGCCGTAGAATGCGGCTTTGGCTCGCTGTGCGTCGATTCGACCCTTTCGCCACGCCAGGAGAAGCCAGAAAACCGCGTACGACGCGCCCATGAGAATGCCGACCGCGACCGGAACGAATTGAAAGTCGGTGATGGCCCTGAGCAGGTAGGCACCACCGAAGATCAGCAAGACGCGACCAATATGGGACGAGGCGTTGCCAACGAAACCACTATCGAGCGACGGTTCGGAGCCCACTTGCTCGTACTTTGTCTCTACTTGCGCCACGCCCTCGAGGGCCCCAAGCCGCTGCTCGATGGCGGCCATGCGGGACTCAAGCTCGGCAATGCGCTTATCCATGGCGTCTAGCTCTTGTGGGCATCTCGCCGCAGCGATGGAACGAACTTGTTGATGATCCAGAACAGAACGAACGGCGTTGCGATGACCGTCAGCGCCCCGAACAGGCCTTCCTTAAAGGTCTCCAGGCTGTGCGGAATGATCGGAATCTCGTAGTGCATGTAGCCTGAGAACGACAGGGAGAAGGCCTGCCCGCCAATGACGACATTCCAGCGCATCATGAACACGCCGAATAACACCAACAACAGCGCCAGCACGGTTCGTTTCAGCGTGCGTCCCGGCAAAATCAACAATACGAATGGCACCAGGTTGCCGAGTGTGTACTGCAACACGAAGATATTGACGAAGTCCTTGCCGTACATGACTGAGCGCAAAATGTCCCAGGACTTCATGGCCGTGTAGCCACGGAAGATCAGGTCCAGCATCTCGAGGCTGATCGCGGCGATCAGGAAACCCAGCAAGTAGCGGGTTGCCTGGTTGATGGTCTCCTTTTCTGCCCCTTTGATTTCACTGGCTTCAACCCCGCTACCCTTACGCCTACGTCGAAATGCCTGCCACTCCATGATGATGATGTAAGTCAACATACACAGCGCGATACCGGAGACGACGGCGGACATGATGAAGATCACTGGCATTAACGGAGACATCCACAGCGCATTCGCCTTGACCGAACCAAAAATAAATCCAGCATAGCCATGCAGGAAACATGCGACCGGAATGCCGATGGCCGCCAGAATTGTGGCGGCTTTCTTGTCGACTCGCAGCGCCTCTTCGCTGACATCGTAAGCCCCGATAGTGAGAACCCGATACACGATTCTGCTCATGGCGTTTGCAAGTCCCGGCTCGCCCTTGAGCACGTGAGCCTGCGCAACAAAATACTCTCGATAGACGAACCAGATCTCGCTAAGAACGATAAGTGCGTAGGCCGTGAAAACGATGCCGAATGCGGCGATGGCTGACGTAAAGTGCGGCGTAAGCAGCGGCTCCATTGCCCGCGTCGGTTGCTGCAAATGCAGCAGCAATGGCAGCGCTGCTACAGGCAGCAGGGCAAGGGAAAACACCAACGAAAACTGGGCGATTTCTTTCAGCTGTTTCTGACCGAACACATGGTAGAGCGAAGACAGCACGAACGCACCGGCCACCAGGCCCGTCATGTACGGGTACATGACAATCTGGATGCTCCAGTAAATGTACTCATTCGGGTAGACGAAAAGTTCTTTTACAGTCCACTCTATGCCGTGAACAATCAGTTCCTCGGACATGACATCACCTCACGTTAGCATCGAGGCCGATATAGAAGACGTGCGGCTTGGTGCCGTACTCGTCTTTCAGAACCGCAACTCGTTCGGTCGTAATTATCTTGGTAACCGGGTCGTCCGGATCTCGCAGGTTTGCCAGTCTGCGGGCGCCGAATGAACAACACTCGACGCATGCCGGCTCCATTCCCTTGCTGATCCGGTGATAACAGAAGTTGCACTTGTCGGCGACCTTGTGCTCAGGATGGAAGAACCGCACACCGTATGGGCACGCCATGATGCAGTAGCCACATCCTATGCACCAATCCCTGTCGACCAGGACGATGCCGTCATTCGTTTTGTACGTTGCGCCAACCGGACACACCTGGACACAGGCCGGGTTGTCGCACTGGTTACAAAGCTTCGGCACAAAGAACGCTTTGTCGATGTCTTCGGGTTCGATCTCCTCATCCCGAATCAAGTCAGTGGTGTAGCCATCACGTCCGCCCATTGGCGAGTCGATGTGCGTCTGGCCGTCCTTCGTCACGACGTAGCGTTCGACCCAGGTTCGCGTTACCGCTGCATCGTAGGGAATTTCGTTTTCGGTCTTGCAGGCTTTGACGCATAGACCACAGCCGACGCACTTGGTGGTGTCAACCAGGAATGCCCAGCGTACCTTTGAATCCGCGATCGCCGCCTTGGCTTCGTCGGTCGTTATGAAAACGAACGCACTCAGCGGCAATGCCGAAACCAGTGTTCCACCCACGGCCTCTTTGAGAAAATCCCTTCGAGAACAGGTCATTCGTAGTACTCCTTGGGGTCATGAGGGTTGTGACATTTGACACACTCGTAGCGCCGCTTGTGTGTTCTGTCGACAATGCTCACCAACGCGCCTCGATCGGTGTTCGGGTAGTCGAGGAAGGCATGGCACCTCAGGCAAAGTGCTCTGTCTTTGTCGAGCGGCAGGAACTCATTCGGATCAGGATGATCGATAGACGGGCCGTGGCAGTTTTCGCACTCGACAGTTTGATGAGTTGAGCCGTTCAGCGCTGCGAGGTTCTCTTCGTGGCACTCCTCGCAGGACTCCCTGCCCTTGTACTTGACGGGAAAGTCTTTCCATTCCTGGACATTGCTGAGGCGGTGAAAACCGTAAGTGAAGGTATCACCGTGTACACCGAAGTCGTCAGGTACGAGAAACACCCTGGCGACAAAAATTGATGCTACCAGTCCGATGGCTACCCACAGAGGCCGCAGTACGTGCCACTTCATCTTCACCTCTCCCGTAGTTCTATGTGGAACTCGAAAGGTTTGCGAGCAATCGATACTGCGTTGTTCTTCTTGATGATTGAGCAGCGATTGCTCAGACCGTCTCCCCGATACTCAATGAATACTGAGCATGGTGATAGCGCACAATACGTAGAGACCGTAGACGGGCTTCGGAATCGAGGGTCTCGCCGACGGGTGGCACTATTTCAGGGCGGTGGTCAGGGCCTTGCGACGCAGGTAAGCGTACACCTCAAGTAGCGGTAGTTCTTTTGGACAAATATCATGGCACGCCATCATGCCGATGCAGCCGAATACACCGTGCTCATTCGATATCAATTCAAACCAGTCTGCATCGTCTCGCGTGTCACGAGGATCCATTGAGAAACGGGCCATGCGGTTAAGCCCGGCCGGCCCGGCAAATTCGCCGCTAACGTTCGCCACACCACAGGACGCAACGCAGCAACCACATTCGATGCAGCGATCGCTGTCGTAGATCTTCTGCGCCGTCTCGTCGTCCATGCGATCTTCCTGCGCCGCCGGGTCGAACGCCTCCTTCGCATGTATCCAGGCCTCGCTCTTCTCGGCCATTTCGCGAAACCAGATGCCGGTATCGACGGACAGGTCACCAACCAGTTTGAACACGGGCAGTGGATGCAAACGAATCAACTCAGGCAGATCCGAGGTCTGCGTGCGGCAACCGAGTGACGGCTTGCCGTTGACCATCATGCCGCATGAACCGCAGATGGCGGAGCGACACGCGAAATCGAACTGCAAACTTGGATCATGCTTTTCGCGAATCTCATTGAGCGCCATGAACAACGACATATACGGCAACTCGTCGATCTCGAAATTCTGCATGTGCGGAGTCGAGTCCGGATCCTGTGGGTTATAGCGGAAGATCTCGAATTTCAGCCGGCGGTTTGCATTATTGCCACTCATTGCTGGCCCTCCGTCGGTAGCTTGCCTTGCTCAGACTGGGCCTGCTCAACTCCCTGATTGTAATCTTCGATTGATTGCTCCATTTCGATGCGCTCGTCACGGCCATAACCGCGATGCCCCGGTGGCACATCGAGCACCCCAACGGGCTCATAGCTGATTCCGGGTGCGTCGGACGACTCCGGCCAGCGTATGAGCGTTCTGTTAAGCCATTTCGCATCATCGCGTAGTGGATGGTCGGACCGAAAATGTGCACCGCGACTTTCGGTACGCGCGAACGCTCCCATCGCGGTGATCAGCGACAGGCGCACCATGTTCTTGATGCGCAGCGCGAACGTGAGTTCGGGATTCATGCCCGGCACTTTGGAGCGCAGCACGATTTTGTCGCATTTGGCGAGCAATTCTTTGAGTTCATTGACAGCGAGGGCGAGCTCTTCACCGGTTCTGAAGATGCCGACCCTGCTAATCATAACTTCGGCCATGGCATCGCGAATCTCGTAAGCCCCCGGACCCGGACCTTCCGCGGCCAGCAAGCGCGCCGCGCGTTCTTCTGCATTTTTGACGGCTTCGTTTGCTACCCGTGTATCGATATCCACGCCACCGGTGCGAATCGTCTTCGCAATATGCCGGCCTATGAGGCGACCTGACACGATTGTCTCAGCGAGGCTGTTGCCACCGAGGCGATTGAAACCGTGCATGTCCCAGCACGATGCTTCACCAACCGCGACCAGGCCGGCCAGGTTGTAAGCCTCGCCTTCCTTGTTTACGCGCACGCCGCCCATCGAGTAGTGCTGCGTCGGGCGCACCGGAATAAGATCGGTCGCGGGATTCAGACCGACGAAATCCTGACAGATATCCCAGACCTCACGCAGCTTGGTCTTGAGGTGTTCTTCTCCGAGGTGCCTTATATCCAGCCAAAGGTGCGGACCGTGTTCGGTCTCCACGCCGTGACCGTCGCGCATGCGCCGCGCCATATGTCGCGAAACCACGTCGCGGCTCGCAAGCTCCTGTTTCTCGGGCTCGGCTTCGACCATGAATCGATTAAGTTCTTTGTCGAGCAGGAAGCCACCGTCGCCACGACAGCCCTCGGTAACGAGAATGCCGCTCGGCGACAACGCCGTAGGATGAAACTGCACGGCCTCCATGTTGCCGAGTGGTACAACACCCGTATTAAGTGCAATGGCAGCGCCCATACCTTCGTTGATCGTCGCATTGGTGGTGTATTGGCCATAGATCCTGCCATGTCCGCCAGTAGCAATAACTGTAGCCTTCGCCAAAATCGCGGAGTGTTGACCAGTACGCAGGCAGCGCGAGACTGCACCGTAGCAACGCCCGTTCTCGTGTATCAGTTCGACAGCCTCGGCGCGATCACGGACCGTAACACCGAGACGAACCACCTCGCTGTCGACCGCGTACAGTGCCGAATGACCCGTACCGGCACCGGCGTAGCACGCTCGCCATTTCGCCGTACCGCCAAAGTCCCGATGCATGATCAGGCCGTCGTTCTCGAGCGCCTCGTTTATCTCTACACGTTCGCCCCTGATGAAATAGCTGTTAGGGCCGCCTTTGACTCGCGTCCACGGCACGCCGAAATGGGCGAGTTCGCGCACGGCGATCGGCGCTTCTTCGGCGAAGATGCGTGCGACCTCCTGGTCGGCACCCCAGTCCGAACCACGAACGGTGTCGAGGTAGTGAACGTCCGGGCTGTCGCCCTCAGCTTTGACACAGTTGCCTAACGCCGCCTGCATGCCACCTTGTGCAGCACAGCTGTGACTGCGCCTGGGCGGCACCAGGGACAATATGAGCACGTCGTGGCCTGCGGCCGCGGCTTCGATCGCGCAGCGTTCGCCAGCCAGGCCACCACCGATAACCAGTACATCAGTGCTGCTTATGCGAACAATCATGCGGCACCTCCTGTCGCCAGGAACGCAAGCGGTGGTGGGATGACGCCTGCCAGTACGAGCAAGATGACGGCCCCGAGCCCGAGGAACAGCCACAGGATAAAGCTCTCGATCCTGCGCAGGGTCTTACGCCCCAGGCTTGAGAACACACCCCACTTCACCGCCAGGCGGTATAACCCAATGCTGGCGTGGAACTCGACACAAATGAGCAGCACGGCATAGGGCAGCCACAGGCCCGCCTGCACCCGCGCGAGGCTTGTTACGGACTCGATGCCAACACGCTCACCGAATAACGGTGTGAGGACATCGATGCCGAGCAGCACGAGGTGAAAGCTACCGAGTACAAGAACAATCATTCCGGTCCGGACCTGCCAGATCCAAAGCAGCGACTCTTCGTGCGCCTGGCTTTTGAGGTCTCGGCCGAGCCTAATCATCTTGCGGCGCTCTTCGAGCTGCGCCGGAATCTTGCGTGCTGCGAGAGCTGCATGCACGAGAAACAACGAGAAGATCACAACAACGGTCGGCTGCGCGATGAAGTAGATCTCGAGTTGTAGCGCCAACCAGTCGAAGCCAAAGGTGCCGATCAGGATGGAACCCACGAACATCATGTGGCCCCACATAAACAGCGCCAGTATCAGTCCGGTGCCGCCGCTAATGACCTCGTACACAAGCTGGCGCTTGGCGGTATCGATTGCCCCCGTAGTTTTCATTCAGAATTCAGCACCGACAGTATGTGCGGGTTCTCCTCGCCTTCGGCGAGCAGAACATGACAGGTGTCACAATCGTTTGTTATTTGCTTGCGATCTGCGGTGCGCATCTTTTTCGTATGGCAGCGTTCGCAACCCGGGGATTGCTCATGGCCGATGTGATCTGGATAGGTGTCCCACCACACATTCATGCCGGGAAACACGTTGACTGCATAGGCATCGCCCAACGCTATGCCCGCCGCCTCAACCGCATCTGATTTCTCCGCAGCGACTTCCGGATAATTTTCTGCGTAAAATTTTTGCAGCTCTTCGCTGATAACCGCACGCGCTTCCTCGTGTGACGGATACTGCGCATCAATAATGCGCAAGCCTTCACGCTTCACGAACGGCAATGACCTGTCGACCAGCCCCTCATTGATAATGCGGTCGACTTCATTGGCAGCAGACTGGTAGATATGACTCGGCCGGTTGTGGCAGTCGACGCAATCCATGGTTCGCCAGACACCGCCCTCCTCCGGGGCCTTTCTGTCCGCATAGTGTGTCAGTTCACCATCGGCATTGGTGTACTCGACCTCGTAGATTTCCTCTCGCGTGTCGTCCGAACGGTAGCGAATCGCCATGTTGGGATCGACGTGCCAGTGAATGCCAGACGAATCCGAACCACTGGCGCCACCGACTCGGAGTAGCAGCGCAGTCGTCAACTCTGTGTTGGCCTCGTCTTCCTCGAAGTGCTTGATGACGCGGAGCTTGTCACCGACGTGCTTTGTCGGCCAATGGCACTGTTCGCAGGTGTCGCGGGCCGGGCGTAAATCGTGCAACGGCGTCGGTACCGGACGCGGATACAGGTCCAACGCAACCGATACAAGCTGCCATGCACCGTCGAGTTTGGATTTAACGAACCAGTCAGCACCGGGACCAATATGGCAATCCGCACAGGCAACACGGGAGTGCGGAGATCTCGAATGGGCTGTGTGTTCCGGCTCCATGACCGAGTGGCACGCCAGACCGCAAAACTCGACGGACTCCATTACCTCGACACCTTTGTAGGTCGCACTGGCAAGAATGATGATGTTGAACATCGTCGCGCCCAGGAAAATGAACATCCAGCGACGCGTCTTGGGGATATTCAGGTCGAAAACGGGTAGCACCGGCGTATCAGCGCCACCTGACGTGCGTCGAATTTTCCGCCGGTACAGGACCGCACCGATTGGAATCAGCACCAGGCCGACGGCAAAAATCATCGGCAGGATCAGGTAGGTCAGGATGCCGAGGTAAGGGCCGCCTTCAAAACCGAACTGCTCCATTGTAAACAGGCTGGCGATGAGCACGAGTGCCGCGAGGGCCAGCGCCGTACCGATCAGACTGATCGCGTTATGCGTGATGGAGGCAAAGAAATTCTTGAACACTGCATTCCCCAGATTGCTTCGAAGCTACGGATTATTTCTCTGCTGATTCTAATCGAGTGAAATGCCGCAAGTGATTAATATTCCATTGGCGTTGCTCTTAGTATCCGGGATTTCCGAAGCCGACTCACGAGTCACCCTCTTCCTCGTCCGAATTCTCACAAATCACCTCGCCGCGCTCTTCCGCTCGCGAGAACGGCGGCTTACCGGTCATCCAGGCCGTGTCCATTGGGTACACCGCCGGGTCGAATATCACAAAGTAGAAGTGCCAGATAAGAATGGCCAGGGTCGCCAGAATCGCCTCGAGGAAATGCAGGACAGTGGCGGCCTCGGGTACCCAACCCGGGAGATTAGCCAGTGTGAAGTTCTCGAACCACAGTACGAATCCGGTAATCGCCGTTATCGCAGTACCCCACAGGGCCGCCCAGTATTCGATCTTCTCAACGTAGCCGAGGCGAACCGGGGCAGGTGGATCGTCGCGGCGCCCAAGGTTATAGCTAATACGGTGTGAGAATTCCTTGAAGTCGGCAACCTTCGGGAGCATCCCCGCGATCTGACGTCGAGCGCGCGCGCTGACGGCGACATGGCCGAAATGGAACAGGCAGGCCCCGATCAGGCCGACCGCAGCGACGCGATGAATCAGACCACGGAATGTACCGTCTCCGATTTGCACCAGGTCCGCCCACCAGCTCTCGGGATACTTCAGCGCAAAACCGGACACAACCAGCACGATGAAACTCAATGCGGCGACAGCGTGGGCAATCCGGAAAGGCACCGACATGCGTTCTTTGATCGAACAGTGCTCGGGCGGTATGCGGAGACGCGGTGCCGGGTGACGTGTCTTTTTGACCAGGTCCAGCAGGTTGTGCAGCGCCATGAAAATTACAGTGACCCAGATCAGCGGAATGTAGATCGCCTTGATCCAGTAGACGACAACATTGGGTTCTTCGTCGGCCAGCATATGTACCGGGCCTATGGCGAATTGTGTACCCGCTCCAACGTGGCATTTGCCGCAGGTCTCAGCCAGGTTGTCCGGATGGATGTGGGAGCCCGGATCGCTCGAAGGAAGGATGTTGTGAACACCGTGACAACTCGCGCAGTTCGCGACTTTTTGCACACCGCCTCGAGCTGCCAGGCCATGAAAGCTGTCTTCATAGGAAGGAACCTGGTCAGCATCCAGACCGTACTTCTCGCCAAGGCGCAAGTCGGAGTGACACGGCCCACACACACGTATTGGAATGTTGGTCGCGGACACCGGCGAGCCTTCGGCGCTAACGGCCAGGATGCGGTGCTCGCCATGACAATCCGTGCAGACGGGCGACTCCTCGATGCCATCGGCTGCGGCCAGGCCGTGAATGCTCCGTTCGAACTGAGCCGTGATATCTGCATGGCATGTTGCGCAGGTGCCGGGCTGGTTGAGCCTGTGGATAGAAGAAACCGGGTCCGAATGTGGCAATGCCGAGTGGGCTGAGTGGCAATCGCTGCAACTCGCGCCGTGCTCGCCGTCGTGGATCGCGTCGGCGTGCACGCTGGCCGTGTAGGCCTCAATCGGGCGAACGGTACGAACACCCGGTGATGCTGGCTGGCCGGCACCGTGGCAGACGCCGCAGGTCTCCCCCTGGTTGCTGGCGTGAACCGGGGAGGCAGCTTCGGCCACCCGCGTCATGGTGTGAGTGTCGCCGTGGCAGCTTTCGCACGTCGGCAGTTTCGCGTCCGGGAAACGATGCAGGGTCGCCTCGCCGTGCATACTCTCCGAATGTTCGGCGAGCGCGTCTGCGTGACATGCGCCGCAGTTCACCGGTTCCAGTCCGCGCCTGTGCCTGCGCTCGCCACCAATATGGCAATCGAGACACGCCGTGCCGCCGTGTGGGGTGCTCTCGAATAGAGCCAGATCTACTTCGTGGCAATCGTTACAGGGGTGTTCCTCCTGGGCGTAGGACGCTTGTAATACGAACAGGAAACCAAGTACCAAAATCGCATAGTATTTGCGCATCGGAGTCTTCACAGGTTTTCGTTTGGCTAGATCTCATCGGTAGCCAAACAGCATGGTGTAAACAATCAGGCTCAGAAGTACCAGGCCGAAGGCGAGCGCCAGGAAACCGAATATCCTCACGCCACGCTCTTTGCCTTCAGGGAAAGGTTTCACGAGGTGACTCTCGAGTTCACCGGATTCCACCATCGCCTCGTACTCGCCGGGCTTGTCGAATTTCAGCTCTTGCACGGAAATCCGCCCACTGAATATCACGGGATCCATGGGGAATTTGTCAGGCCGGAAGTGCGTATTGAAGAAGTGGATCGTAAAAATGAAGCCCACTGCGAGTAGCGCCTCATCACTGTGGATGATCGTCGCCACGTTGACCGCCCAGCCGGGAACCAGGTGCGTGAACAATTCCGGGAACCACAGAACCAACCCTGTGGTACCGATTATGGCCACACCCCAGGCTACTGCGAAGTAGTCGAACTTCTCCCAGTAGGTGTAACGACCATAATTTGGACGCGGACCCATTCCGAAGAACCACTTGATGGACTGGATGAACTCCTTGAGGTCGCGGCCGTTGAAAATGATGGAATCCGGCCCCGTAATGATCTGCAACCAGGTGTGCCCCGT
>CALZHX010000183.1 GCA_945787435.1 uncultured Woeseiaceae bacterium | reverse complement strand
GTGCCACGACCCGACATCTGTCGATGCTGATCAGCTTCCCCGACCGCTGAACGGATGTCCTTCACGACGGCCATGACGGCAGACAATGCAATGAAATGTGAATCGGTCCTCGCGGCGATCATTCGTGCAAGCGTTGTCTTGCCGGTACCCGGAGGGCCCCAGAAAACCATCGAATGTATCCGGCCCTGCTCTATTGACCGGCGCAGCGGCTTGCCTTCGTCGAGTAAGTGGGACTGTCCGGAAAACTCGCCCAGGTTGGCCGGCCGCATGCGATCCGCCAGCGGCCTTTCGGCCGACTCCTGCTGTTCTACGCTGAAAAGATCAGTCGCCACTTGCCTCCGCCCTGATCCTCGCAAGCCTGTTCTCCACCCACAGGCTCCAGCCACCGAGACCCGCCATGGCCACGGCCAGGCCGACCGCTATGCCCGTAGCATCGGCTGCAACATCCAGCCAGTCTGCCGAACGATAGGTTACGAGTCGCTGGCATGCTTCGATGAGTACACCAAAAAACAGGAGGCCAACTCCTATTCGCCAATAGGACTTGCGCCGATACTGTCCCGCAAACCAGACGGCAAGGAAAACAAAGGTTATGCCGTGGAACCACTTGTCAACGTGCACGAACCAGTTTACGAAACCACTTCGATCCGGCCAAAACCACACGGCCGGCATCAGGGTACTGATTAAAACAAGTGTGAGCAGAACTATGCTGGCCACGCGCCAGCCAGCGCTATAGCGCAAAGGCAACATCAGCTTTCCGGGGCATCGGCAACGGCTGGCATGCCGACCACATCAACGCTGTCCGGTACGAGAAACTCGAAACGCGCCGGATCAATTTGACCATTCACGGCGACGTCGCGAAATTCGACCAGCGTTGTTTGCTCGAGGTTGTCGAAAAACACCATGCGATTCAGCGTGTCGTCGATGAACCCGAGTTCCATGCGCAGGAAACCGCTATCCGTATTCTTGGGCGCAAGTTTCACCCAGGTCGTTACGGTTTCATCGTAACTGCCTTCGTAATCAAACTGGTCCAGGGCGTCTGCGGACCCGCTCAGCAGCAGCGCCGGCGTATTGGCGAGTGCGTCGGATTGCGGCTTCACAGTGACCTGAGCAAGATCGACATCATAGCTCCAGATATTGAGCCCGTCGGCGATCAACCACTGCTCGTAAGGCTCGACGTAAGACCAGCGAAATTTTCCTGGCCGGCTGATCTCCAGTGTCCCTGTCGTACGTTCGATAACCTCGCCATCGGCATCAATGAGGACCTGTTCGAAATTGCCACTAAAAGACTCGACGTCTTCGATGAACTCATCGACAAGCTGCCTGCCGTGGTCGTCCGGCGACTGCGCAAGTACCGCGGTCACCAGGCACAGCGACGCCAGCAAGATCACCAGGATTCTGTTCACCATGCTCCCCTAGTCCTCTTTGGCCGTCGGCACGAGAATTTCGCGCGAGCCATTCGCTTGCAATGGGCCTACAAGACCTGCCGCCTCCATTGACTCGACCATGCGCGCCGCACGGTTGTAGCCGATCTTGAGACGCCGTTGCACACCGGATATCGATGCCTTGCGCGTGTCCATTACCACTTGTATCGCCTGGTCATAAAGAGGGTCCTGTTCCGCATCCGCACTGTCGGCCGGTAACTTGTCGATTCCGGTCAGTCCTGGAGTTGGACCAACTGGCCCGTCAAGAATTTCATCGAGATAACGCGGTGAACCAGCTTTCTTGAGATGCCTGACTACCGAATGGACTTCGTGATCTGCAACAAACGCTCCGTGAACGCGCAGCGGTACAGACGTACCCGGTGGCAAATAGAGCATGTCGCCATGGCCAAGCAGGTTCTCGGCGCCCATCTGGTCGAGAATCGTGCGCGAGTCGACCTTGGCCGATACCTGGAACGCTATTCGCGTAGGGACGTTGGCTTTGATCAGGCCGGTAATGACATCGACAGAGGGCCGCTGTGTTGCCAGCAACATGTGAATGCCGGACGCCCTGGCTTTCTGGGCGAGCCGGGCGATGACCTCTTCCACCTTTTTGCCGACGATCATCATCATGTCCGCCAGCTCGTCGATGATCACGACGATGAATGGTAATGGCGTCAGTGTTGGATGCTCGATCGGCTTGTCTATGTCTTCGAACGGCGGCGGTGTGAACGTCGGATCTTTGATCGGCTCCCCAGCTTCAATCGCTTGTTTAACCTTGCGGTTGTAACCACCGATATTGCGCACACCGAGCCCGGACATGAGCCGGTAGCGACGGTCCATCTCGGCCACGCACCAACGCAGAGCATTGGCTGCGTCTTTCATATCCGTGACAACCGGTGTCAGCAGATGCGGTATTCCTTCGTAGACCGATAACTCGAGCATCTTCGGATCGATCATGATCAGCCGGACATGCTCAGGTTGCGTTTTGTAAAGAAGGCTGAGGACCATTGCATTGATCGCGACAGACTTACCGGAGCCTGTCGTGCCTGCGATGAGCAGGTGCGGCATGCGGGCCAGGTCCGCGACCACCGATTGACCGCCGATGTCTTTGCCCAGTGCGAGCGTAAGAGGTGATGCCAGGTCGTCATAAGCGCGCGACTTTAGAACTTCACCGAGCGTTACCAGCTCGCGGTTCTCGTTCGGGATCTCGAGCCCCACAAATGACTTGCCCGGAATAACCTCCACGATGCGAACGCTGACCACTGACAACGAACGCGCGATGTCTTTCGACAGGTTCGCGATCTGACTGACCTTGACGCCGGGTGCGGGATCGAGCTCGAAACGGGTAATCACCGGGCCCGGTGAAACAGACTTCACCTCTACGTCGACACCAAAATCCTTGAGTTTGAGCTCAACGAGTCGCGACATTGCTTCGAGGGATTCTTCGGAATAACCGCTTTTCTGCGGAGGTGGGTCATCGAGTAATGACAATGGCGGCAGCTCGCCCGCTGCCGGTGGGTCGAACAACGGCACCTGGCGCTCTTTTTCGGCCCTGACGCTGGTTTCAAGCGCTGGCACGATTGGCTCTATGCGCGGCCGTTTGCGTCCGGCAGTACGTTTCTTCTCGGTTTCTATGACGTCCTGGCGTGCAGCCTGTTGACGCCGACCTTCGGCCTTGTCCTGCCACTCGCCGATCTTGAATCGCGCACGCTCATAGCCGACCAGGCACCAGCGGCCGACCTTATCCATGACGTTAAACCACGAAATGCCGAGAAACAGGGATATCGAAGCAACCCAGATGACGAACAACAAAGTACTCGCGCCGAGCAGCTTCATGACGGATTCGAGCCACTCGCCGACAATACGGCCGATGACACCACCAGCCGTCTCATTAAACCCCTGTGATGAAAAATGCAGTGTCGCCAGCGCACAACTCGTCACCAGCGTCGCAACAAATCCGCCGATGCGCAGTGAGTAGTCCATCTTCGTGATGGCCTGTTGAGTCTTCTGCTCGCGGTACAGCATCCAGCCAAAATAGAAGACCATGACCGTAAACAGGTAGGCCGGCCGACCAAAGAAATTGAACAACAGGTCCGATGTGTAGGCGCCCAGCCGCCCCACCCCGTTAGTGACGTTCGTCGAACTGGTCGCCTGGCTAAACCCCGGATCGTTGACGTCATACGTGAACAACGCGTACCAGAGGATCAGGGCCAGCGCACCAAATACGTAGAGCGCACCTTCACGTAAGGCCCTCGAGACCTGCTCGGAGAGTCGCTGTGCTGTTTTCGTACTCTTTTGGGCTCTTGCCATATCTAAAGTAAACTGCAAATCAAATCGGATTGCCCGACAAACACAAGCCCGCATTGACGCCCTTGAATGTCATCAACGGGACCTCATTTCCGGGGCTTCAGCGAGCTTTTTTAATGCCTGAACGAACAGGGACAAATTATACATGAGTGATTTGAGACATATGCGGCTAGTAATCCTGGGATCGGGCCCGGCCGGCTACTCAGCCGCCGTCTATGCGGCGCGCGCCAACCTGAATCCGGTCGTTATCACAGGCGTCGAACAGGGAGGTCAGCTCATGACAACGACCGACGTCGATAACTGGCCTGGCGACGTTGAGGGCCTGCAGGGGCCCGAGCTGATGGATCGTATGCTGCGGCACGCCCAGCGTTTCAACACAGAGATCCTCAACGATCACATCCATACGGCTGACCTGTCGACGCGACCGATTCGTCTCGACGGCGACTACGGCAGCTATACCTGCGATGCGCTGATCATTGCTACAGGTGCAACTGCGATGTATCTCGGCCTGCCGTCCGAAGAGGCTTTTAAGGGCCGCGGCGTGTCAGCGTGCGCAACCTGCGACGGATTTTTCTACCGCGGCAAGGATGTCGCTGTGATTGGCGGCGGCAATACGGCCGCAGAGGAAGCCCTGTACCTCAGCAATATCGCATCGAAAGTCACGCTGGTTCATCGCCGCGACGAATTGCGCGCCGAAAAGATCCTGCAGGACCACCTGTTCGAAAAGGAAAAAGAAGGCAAGATCGAGATTCTCTGGGACCACGTGGTTGACGAGGTCCTCGGCGACGATGCCGGAGTGACCGGGCTGCGCGTACGCAGCACCAAGGACGACTCGCAAACCCGGGACATTGACCTCGCTGGCGTATTCATCGCGATCGGTCATAGCCCAAACACGGGGCTGTTCAAAGACCAGCTCGATATGAAGAACAAATACATTACGATCAATTCGGGGCTCGAGGGCAACGCCACAGCCACCAGCGCCCCGGGCGTTTTTGCTGCGGGCGACGTCGCCGACCAAATCTACCGCCAGGCCGTTACGTCGGCCGGGGCCGGCTGTATGGCGGCGCTCGATGCGGAGAAATACCTCGACGAGCAGCCCTGATGATACGGTGTCCCGATGAAGGTCACCATCAATGAGAGCATCGCGGAGATTGCCGCCGACGAGTGGAATGCGCTCGCCGGAGATGACTACCCGTTCCTGAGACACGAGTTCCTGCTGGCAGCGGAGCAAAGCGGGTCTGTCACTCCTGATGCCGGGTGGACTCCACGACACCTCTCCATCCGGGACAGTACGAGCGGTCGCAGTTCCAAACTCCGTGCGGTAATGCCGCTATACCTCAAGGATCATAGTTGGGGTGAGTTCGTTTTTGACTGGGCATGGGCACACGCGTATGAGCAGGCGGGCCTGGACTACTACCCGAAACTGGTTTCCGCCGTTCCGTTCACCCCCGCACCGAGCCGGCGTCTCCTGCTGGCGGATAAAAACGACCGTGAAGGCGCCCTCGGCTTAGTCAATGCGGCCGTCACATTGGCTGAAGAGTCGGACTGCTCGTCGTTTCACATGCTGTTTCCCGAGCCCGGCGAACTCGGCCTGCTTCGCGAAGCCGGGCTGCATATTCGCAAAGATTG
>CALZHX010000182.1 GCA_945787435.1 uncultured Woeseiaceae bacterium | reverse complement strand
GCGGCCCGCAAGGGCTTTTTTGACTGGATGAAAGAGCAGGATGCCGACGTCGTCTGCATCCAGGAAACCAAAGCGCAGGTTCACCAGCTGGGCGATGAAATATTCTCGCCCGCGGGCTATCACTGTTATTACGAGGATGCCGTCAAGAAAGGCTATAGCGGTGTCGCAATCTATTCGAAGCACAAGCCGAAAAAAGTTGTGCGCGGTTATGGGGACAGGGAGTTCGACGACGAGGGCCGCTACCTCGAGGTGCAGCTGGGTGGCATCTCGGTCGTGTCGTTGTACCTGCCGTCCGGCTCGTCAAAAGAGGAACGACAGATAGCGAAGTACCGCTGCATGGATTCGTTCACGGAGCACCTGAAAAAATTGCGGCGCAAACGCGCCGAGTATGTCATCTGTGGTGACTGGAATATCGTCCACAAAGAGGGCGACATCAAGAACTGGAAGTCAAACCAGAAGAATTCCGGTTGCCTGCCCGAAGAGCGCGCATGGCTGGACAAGGTATTTGGCGAGTACCGCTGGGTCGACGCGTTCCGCACTATCGAGCAGGAAGCAGATCAGTACACCTGGTGGTCGAATCGCGGTCGTGCCTGGGACAACAATGTTGGGTGGCGCATCGACTACCATGTCGTTACAAAAGGTCTCGAGGACAAGGTCCTGCGTACCGAAATCTACAAAGATCAGCGATTCTCCGATCACGCACCGCTAGTCATGGATTACGATTGGCACCATGGTGACTAGGACATTTAAGGAAGCGATCCTCAATCGGCGGATGCTGATATGCATCTTCACCGGGTTCACGTCCGGATTGCCCTTGTACCTGTTGATTCAGCTGGTGCCGGCATGGCTGCGCGCCGAGGGCGTTGGCCTGGCGGAGATAGGCTTTTTCGCGCTGATCGGTTTCCCCTACACCTGGAAATTTGTGTGGGCTCCCGTCATGGACCGCTTCACGCTGCCGTTTCTCGGGCACCGGCGCGGCTGGATGCTCATCACCCAGCTGGCACTCCTGGTCTCAATCGCCGCGATGGGTTTTATCAAGCCCGACCTGTCTCTCTGGACCGTCGCCTACCTTGCTGCCGCAATAGCCTTTTTCAGCGCCAGCCAGGACATCGTGCTGGACGCATACCGGCGCGAGTTGTTGCCCGATGTGGAACTCGGGCTCGGCAATGCTATTCACGTGCAGACCTACCGCCTCGCCGGACTCGTGCCGGGCTCACTGGCGCTGATTCTGTCGGACCACCTGCCCTGGCACACGGTGTTTATGGTCGTTGCGCTATTCATGTGTGTTGGCATCGTACTGACGCTGGTCATCGATGAGGCGATTGTTGATCCCAGTCCACCGAAGACGATGCGCGACGCAATCATCGAACCGTTCCGTGAGTTTATCGGGCGCAAAGGCATCCGTTCAGCAGCGTTGATTCTCGTGTTTCTGTTTCTGTACAAGCTCGGCGATAACATGGCTACCGCGCTGCAAACTCCGTTTTTCATAGATATGGGATTCAGTCGTACAGCAATCGGGTCAGTCGCGAAATTCGCGGCACTGATCGCGGCGATAGTGGGCGGTCTATTCGGTGGTGTCGTCATGATCAAGCTCGGCATCAATCGCGCATTGTGGATTTTTGGCGTAGTGCAGGTTGTGAGCATTCTCGGTTTTGCATTGCTTTCGGTTGTCGGCACGAATCTGTGGATGCTCGGTGCCGCAAACGGATTCGAGTACCTCGGTGTGGGATTGGGTACCGCTGCGTTTGTGGCCTTTATGGCGCGCGAAACGAATCCGGCATTCGCCGCAACTCAGTTCGCGCTATTCACGGCGCTGACCGCGGTGCCGAGGACGCTGGCGAATGCCGTAACCGGCGTCATCGTTGAAAGTGTGGGCTGGACTAACTTCTTCCTGCTGTGCACCATCCTCGCCATTCCCGGCATGCTTTTGCTTTTCAAGGTCGCGCCCTGGGATGGGGAAGATAATGTCTGACACGGCCGAGCTCGCGGTCGGTCGCCTTGACGAACTGACTGACCCGGGTAGCCGTGAATTCCAGATCGGCGAGGGCGACTGGCCGTTTCGTGGCTTCGTCGTCCGGCAGGGAGACGCCGTGTACGCCTACGAGAACTTTTGCGTACATGTCGGTCATCCGCTTAACTGGGTACCGCACGGATTCCTGACCAAGGACGATTCGGCGATCATCTGCGCGTCACATGGTGCGCAATACGAAATTGATACGGGCCTGTGTTTCGCTGGACCCTGCATCGGCAAGTCGCTGCGAAAAGTGGATGCGGAGGTGCGGGACGGCGTTATCTATGTCACCGGTCCGACGAGCATGTGACTTGTCGCGGCTTTAGCCGCGACAATCAACTCTTGCCGAGGAACTTGAGTGGGTCGTGGAAGCCGGCCGGCATTTCGTCAGTACGAGTGCCTTTGTAGTCTTCGGGATCCATATCGACCGAGCCGGACCAGTCTTCGGGTGCGGCTACCTCGATGAGTAGCTGATCACGCCAGGCATCGATCTCGACTTCGTCGATGGTGCCGTCAAAAAACTGGATTTCGATGGTGCCATCGCCTTCGTCGACCGCGACGACCTCGAGCAACGTCCCGTCAGGGCGACGAAACCATTTACCGATTGTCGGGAAGGCGATTGCCATGTTCGAGACTCCTTAACCTAGTTATAGACCTTTTCTCTCGAATTTCCAGTCATGAATTCGGTTTCCCTCACGCAAGCCGCGTTTTTCGAACTTGGTCATCGGCCGTTCGAGCGGGTTGTCGCCGTCGTGTTCGCGGCGCTCGGTGCAGGTGAACCGGGCATCGGCGGCGAAGACCGCGTCGATGTGCTCGGCGTAGTTGGCCCAGTCCGTTGCAATGTGCATCGCGCCGCCCGGCTCAAGCAGGCGCTCGCACAGATCGAGAAAGCGTGCTTGCACGATGCGGCGCTTGTGATGGCGTTTCTTTGGCCAGGGGTCGGGAAAGTAGAGGTTGATGCGCTGCAGGCTGGCCTCGGGAATCTGCTCCTCGAGGACCTCGATCGCGTCGTGGGCAATGAGTCGCAGATTCGAAAGCCCGGCATCGTGCGCCTTGATCAGGCAGTGTCCAATGCCGGGGTCATGAACCTCGATGCCCACAAAGTTCTTTTCCGGCGCCGCGGCGGCCTGTGCGACCAGTGAGTCGCCATTGCCAAAGCCGATCTCGAGAATGACCGGAGCCTCACGATCGAACAGCAG
>CALZHX010000181.1 GCA_945787435.1 uncultured Woeseiaceae bacterium | reverse complement strand
TTCTCGCCGCAAGCCGCGGCTTGCCGAAATCCCTGGCAACCGTACCCATCAAGCGCGTGGCATTAACGTTCTTCGGCTCCTTGCGCAACACCTCGCGGCAAATATTTTCGGCTTTGCCGAGTTCCCCGGCGCGGTGATGTTCCATTGCATTGACAAGCTCTTTGCTTTCCGGGTCGATCTCGAAAGACTCATCGAGTGCTCGCTCCGCATCTTGCTTTCGGTCCAGCGATTTGTAGGCCATGGCAAGGTCGCGATGCGCAGCGGGGTCATCCGGCGTCAATTCAATGACGCGTTTGTAGCACTCGATTGCCTCGTCGCCCTTGCCCTGGGCGATCAGCGCATTGCCGAGTTCGCGCTGCGCCTTGGGTATTTCCGGGAAGCGGGAAATGACATCGCGCAGCTCCTTCTCGGCGGCGGCGAACTTGTTCTGCCGGACCAACACGGTGCCAAGCAGTACGCGGACCTTGTCGTCACGCGGCTGCTCTATCAGTGTGTCACGGCACAAGCCTGCCGCCATTTCGAACTCACGGCCGCGAAGGTAGGCAAGGGCGAGATCGAACATCTCCTGATCATGGGTGCTGTTACTGATGGTGGAGTCCTTGTTACGAGTACCGAACACTGGTGAAACAGTTTAACGTCAATCGGCCTTCGGAAAAATCCGCTGAAAGCAGATCCGGCTGCGGAATATGGGCGCTGTGCGGAATGTCGCCCGAATAGAAGACCAGGCGATTGAATCGCGCCGGCACATCCAGCAGCAACTCTGCGATCTCGTTACTGCCACACATGTACTGCGGCGCCTCTCGGTACATTTCAAAATGCTCTTGCAGGTAGGCCAGCGAGCCGCCCGGTTTCGCGAGTTCGAGGGCCGTCGCTTCTTCGATGCTCTTTTGTTCTTTCCAGCGATAGAAGCCAGTACCGCCAAGGGCCTCATCCTTAAACAAATAGATGAGCCCGGCATAGTTACGGCGGTCGACGCGCTCGCGGGGGTCGGTATGACACAGGCGCTGCAGCGGCGACAGCTCTTCAGGCTGTCTTGTCGCCATCGACAGGTACGTTGTCGTACGAATGTCGCCTTTGAGAAACGAAAACTGCCGACTCATGTGATTGCGAATGAACCTTTGTACTTCGCTCATTGCCGTGTGGCTAACGTCGTACAGCATGCCCGGGTAACCAACATCCTGCGGCTCGAACTTTGCCGCGTTGGTACAGGCGAATTCGACAATGGCCTCGGGATTCCTGAGAAAGTCATCGACGATGACGCAGTGGCTGTCTTCGGAAATCTGCCGGACCTGGATATCGGGACCCGGGTTGATCTCAATCGTATTCACTGCCTCAATCCGGATGCATGAATCGCAGACACGATTAAACCCGGATCTCCCGGTGTGACCAACGTAACGCCTGAGAGTCCGGGAATATCGGCAATCTCCCGCAGCTGTTCAGCTGCTATTGCTATGCCTTCGGCCTCCTGGTCGTCGGCTTCCTCGATTCTCTTCACGACTGACGGCGGAATGATGGAGTCGGGTCGAGCCTTGCGGAGCTCGCGCGCCGCGTCGGCCGAAGGTAGCACGGCGAGACCCGCAAGAACTTGCAGGCGCCAGGTGAGCTTGGACGACACGATCCGTGCAGCGTAACCACGCAACACATTCAGATCGAAACATAGCTGCAGCTGAATAAACTGCGCGCCCGCGTCGGCTTTACTTGTAAGTTTTTCGGGCTCCCAGCCGTCGTCGGGGTTGAACACTGTCGCAATCGTGCCAACAAAAAGGTCGGGTGCCCCTGCTGTTTTGGTATCGGCGAAGACATCGCCGTCGCGGATCGCCGCGGCTGTTGCGATGAGGTCGATAGCGCCGATATCGAAAACCCCGGTGGATTTCGGGCGATGGCCCTCTGGAAAATTGCTACCCCGCAATAGCAGCAGGTTGTGTGCGCCGAGCGCCCGCGCACCGAGGATGTCACTTTGCAGGGCAACACGATTGCGGTCGCGGCAATTCATCTGGATGACCGGATCGATCCCGTTGCGCAGAAGCAGGGCGGCCGTGGCTATGTTGGACAGGTGTGGCCGCGCATGCCTGTGATCGGGGATCTGCACGGCGTCAGTCGCCGCAGACAGTGTGCGAGCTTGCTCGACGATGCTCTCGGGGCTGGTGCGAGGGCCCAGGGAAAGCTCGGCCGTCAGCGTCAGTTCCTCAGAGCGCAGGGCTTCGCGAAGTGTTTTCAAGGCAGGTTATGCGGACTGTATGGCAAGCGGTCCGGGTGGCACATAGTCGAAAATAAACGTGATGCGGTCCTCATCGCCTTTGTTCATCACGCTGTGTTTTCTCTGGTTATTGAGCTCGTACACCTGGCCGACCTCGAACTGATAAGGGCGCCCATCAATCATGAAGCGTACGCGCGGGTTTGTAGTAATCGGCACATGAATCCGGTGGCCGCAATGAAACGAAGGGTGATGATCGACATGCGGTTTGATCTTGCCGCCAGCCAGCAGTTTTGCTGCCATCGCCCGAACAATCGTGCCGCCGGCCGGATAATGCTTGCCGAGTATCTCGTGCATCAGCGGTACGGCAATCTCGTGCAACCGGTCCCAGCCCGGCTCTTTGTGGATTTCGGGGTTTGGCCAG
>CALZHX010000180.1 GCA_945787435.1 uncultured Woeseiaceae bacterium | reverse complement strand
GAGTCCGAAGGACATGGGGACGATCCTGTCCGGATACGGGCACGGCATCGCCATTCGTCATGACCTGGTCCCGGGCGAGGGTCAGTCGTACATGCGTGACGTCGCGCAATGGGCCGAGGTTCCGATCATAAACATGCAGTGCGACGTCGATCACCCCTGCCAGACGCTGGCTGACCTAATGACAATCCGTGAGGAGTTCGGCAAGGACCTGCGTGACCTGAAGATCGCAGTCTCCTGGGCCTATGCGCCGAGCTATGTGAAGCCCATGTCCGTACCACAGGGTCTGATAACGCTGATGACGCGCTTCGGCATGAACGTGTCGCTGGCGCATCCGCCCGAATATGCGCTTATGGATGAAACCATGAAACTCGCTCGCGAGAATGCGGAGCGAACGGGCAGCAAGTTCGAGGTTGTCGACAACATGGAAGAGGCATTCGCCGATGCGGACATCGTGTACCCGAAGAGCTGGGGTGTTGAGTCACTGTTCAGCGATCCGGAGCAGGCGATGAATGTTGCCCAGCAATATCAGCACTGGATTTGTGACGAGGCAATGATGGCGCGGGCCAAAGAAAAAGCGATCTACATGCACTGCCTGCCCGCGGACCGCGGTTGTGAAGTGACCGACGCCGTAATCGATGGCCCGCAGTCGCGCGTGTACCCGGAGGCCGAGAACCGGCTGCATACAGCCAAAGCCCTGATGGCATTGACGATGTAACCTGTGGTGACCGACGTGAACACACCTGAACCAAACAACAAGCCCGAAAACACCCTGGTCGTCATTGCTATTGGTGGCAATTCACTGATCAAGGATCGCGAGCATATGAGTGTGCTGGATCAGTACCGCGCTGCAGGCGAAACAAGCCGCAACATCGCGCCGATAGTGAACCAGGGCTACCGGGTCGTTGTGACTCATGGCAACGGTCCGCAGGTCGGCTTCATCCTTTTGCGCTCCGAGCTCGCGAAAGACGCGCTCCACCAGGTTCCGTTGGCCAATTGTGTCGCGGACACGCAGGGAGCCATCGGACTACAAATTGCACAGTCCTTGCAGAATGAGTTCCTGCTCCGGGGCCTGGACAAGCAGGTGGTGGCGATTGTGACGCAGGTTGTTGTCGATGAGAGTGACCCGAGTTTCGCAAATCCAAGTAAACCGATCGGCCCGTTCATGACTGAAGCAGAAGCGCGCCAGCACGAGCAGGAAGACGGCTGGTCAATTGGCGAGGATGCGGGCCGTGGCTGGCGCCGCCTGGTACCGTCGCCGGAGCCGTTGGAGATTATCGAACTGGCGACGATTCGGACCTTGCTGGATAACAATACGCTGGTAGTGGCCGCAGGTGGCGGCGGTATCCCGGTAATCTACAAACCCGACGGAACGCTGCGACCCAGGCCGGCAGTGATCGACAAGGATGCCTCGTCCTGTCTGCTCGCGAGCGACCTCGGCGCATCGATCTTTGTAATCTCCACCGACGTCGACAAGGTTGCACTGAACTTCGGAACACCCGAACAGATCGATCTTGATCACCTTAATATTGCGCAATGCAGGCAATACCTCGACGAAGGACATTTCGCCCCCGGCAGCATGCGACCCAAGATCGAGAGCGCAATCCGCTTTCTCGAAAACGGTGGTAAGGAAGTGATCATCACGCAGCCGCATCACCTCGAGGGAGCGTTACACGGAATTTATGGCACGCACATCGTGCCCTGAGTGAGAAATCAGCATGAATGGCTATTGTTGTATTGCCTGCGCCACGACCCAAGCGGCTGACTTCGCCGGTTTCGTTTGCCCGTCTTGTGGTAGCAACCTCGATGTCAGCTATGACTACGAGGCCATTCGCGAAGAGTTCGTGCAGGACTTCGACTACTCACCTTTCCTGCCTGTCAGCCGGCTGGTTACACCGTTCCCGTTGCGCGTCGGGCGCACGCCGCTCATTGCTGCGACACGCCTCGGCAAATCGCTGGGGCTTGGCGATTTGTACATCAAGGATGAGACTCGCAACCCGAGCGCATCAATAAAGGACCGTGCGACCGAAGTTGCGCTGCGACGCGCCAGGGATGTTGGTGCGGAAACCGTCGCAGTCGCCAGCACCGGAAACGCCGGATCCTCGCTCGCCTGTCTCGCCGCCGCCCTCGATATGCGTGCAGTCGTTTTCGTGCCGGAAAACGCGCCCATCGCGAAACTCACGCAGGCGTTGTCGTTTGGGGCCACCGTGCTCGCTGTTCGTGGAAATTACGACGATGCCTTTGACCTGTGTTTGCAGGCGTCCAGTGAATTCGGCTGGTTCAATCGCAGCACCGGCTACAACCCGTTCACGCGCGAAGGCAAGAAGACCTGTGCCTACGAGATCTGGGAAGACCTGGGTCGCCGCGTCCCTGACCGGGTCCTGGTGCCAACCGGAGACGGCAATGTGCTCAGTGGCATGTGGAAAGGCTGGTGTGACCTGCACGCTGCGGGACTCATCGACAAACTGCCCAGGATTGATTGCGTTCAGTCTCAAAGCAGCGCGGCGATCTGCCATACCGTCTGGCGCATTCGCAAACAAGGCGACTCTATTCCTGATTGGTCAACACTCAACGTTGACGAGGTCAAGGCCACAACAGTCGCCGATTCGATTTCTGTCGATCGCCCGCGCGACGGTCTCGCCGCTGTGAAAGCGGTTATACAGTCAGGCGGCGAAGCGGTTACGATCCCGGACAAGGAAATCCTTGCGGCCATTCCCGAGATCGCACGCGCTACCGGTGTGTTTGCAGAACCTGCCGCGGCAGCGCCGTGGGCTGCGGTAAAGCAACTTGTTCGCGACCAAGAAGTGGCACCGGATGAACTGCTGGTGTGCGTTGTGTCTGGCAGTGGGCTCAAGGATATTGACAACGCGCGCACGGCCGTCGGCGAACCGCTGGCCGTGGATCCTTCCATTGATGCCGTCAGGGATGCGCTTCGAAGGTAATTCGATACACTCTGACTCATGACGGAATCCTCCGAACGTCCCAAGGGAAGCTCACTCCAGCCATTGCGTGCGTTGTTGCCCTATGTGCGCCCCTACATGGGCACGATTTATCTTGCCATGGCCGCCCTGTTGCTCGCGTCAGCAGCGCAACTCACATTGCCGATTGCGATTCGCTACCTCATTGATGCAGGCCTGCTTGCAGAGAACGCTCGAAGCATAGACAAATATTTTCTTGGCCTTTTTATTGTCGCGATGGCCTTTGGCCTGTTTTCAGCATTGCGCTTTTACCTGGTTACCTGGCTCGGCGAACGCGTCGTCGCAGATATTCGCAGCTCTGTGTATGAGCATGTTGTGCGACAGGACCCGACTTTTTTCGAGGTCACAAAGACAGGCGAAGTACTGTCGCGACTCACGACTGACACGACGCTGATCCAGTCGATATCCGGCTCCGGATTCTCCATCGCGTTACGTGCGACATTGAACCTGGTCGGCGCGGTCATAATGCTCGCGGTCACGAGCCCGAGGCTGGCCGGGATGATCCTGTTGTTGTTGCCGCTCGTCATCGTGCCGATCATTCTCATCGGTCGACGCGTGCGTACGCTTTCAAGGACGAGCCAGGACAGGGTGGCCGATACGAGCGGCCTCGCCGGAGAGACCCTGAACGCAATATCCACGGTGCAGGCCTTTACAATGGAGCGTCTGCAAAGCACACGCTTTGGTGACGCGGTCGGAGAGGCGTTTCAGGCCGCTGTGCGCCGTATTCGTGTGCGGGCATTGCTAACCGGCATCGCGATCCTGTTTATTTTCGGTGCCATAACCTTCGTGCT
>CALZHX010000179.1 GCA_945787435.1 uncultured Woeseiaceae bacterium | reverse complement strand
CCGCCAGGGTTCTGGCAGTGTCTGGTCATCTAACGCTGACAAATGATGCGATCACGGGCGGTAGTAGTGATTTCGATATTGCAGAGGACATCGGACAGCATCCGGATGACGTTCAGACGTCTACGCTGGCAAGAGGTGCGGGACTCGCCGTGTGGGGAGTTGCGACCCTGACCGACTGTACGATCTACGATAATCACGCGGTTGGTGACGATGCTGATACGTCGCGTGACGGGGGCGCCTACGGCGGCGGAGTCTATGCTGACACCGTTGTGATGGACAATTGCATTGTCAGCGGCAATACGGTGTCCGGAGGTGGCGCGGCCGGTGGAGGCGTTTTTTCTGTCGGCGGGCGCGATACCAATGTTGATGTTTCTTCGATTAGTCAGTCAACGATCACGGAAAATCGAATTGCCGGACTTTTTGCCTACGGTGCCGGTGTGTACTCGGATGGAGGTGGTATCGGACTGGCCACAAGACTTCACGTTGAAAACAGCACCGTTGCGAGAAATCTCGTCGAACCGCCGGTGCTTCCGCCTTTCCTGTTTGATCTGCTGAATATCGGATACTGGCGAGGCGGTGGTCTCTATATGTCCAACGGCCACATGCGGGTTCAAAGCAGCACCATCGTTGAAAACCAGGTGTTTGGAAAACCGCGCAACTCTGAGCTGGACAAGCCGAATATGGCGGGGGGTATCGCCGCGACGATCGGCAACGCCCACGCTGTAGAAGATATGATTATTGGTCATTCTATTGTCGTCGGTAACACCGTTCATGAGATCGATGGCATCGGACCAGGTGGCTATACGATCGGCGATGTTTATCCGCACGACATTTTTACTGGCTCCGTCTTCGATTTCCGCAGCATGGGACATAACCGCATCGGGGTCATCGATTTTAGCCAGATGCTCGTGCCGGTCGGGGAGCCAGGCTGGGCTTCATTGTCACGCAAGCACTATCCACAAGTGAATGACGAGGATGGCATCGTTCCTGGTGATGTGCTTGGCACTGAGACGTTGTCTACGTTCATCAATTCCTTCGGTGTTGAGGCCGATCCTTTTGCGGTGCTTTATTACGAACCTGTGGGTAACGCCCTGGACCAGCTACCGAACGGAAACTACAACGTGACCGAGGTTCTCGGCGAGCTTGTTGGGTCACAGAATGGAGGCAGGAACCCCCTTCTTCTGCCGCTGATACTGGATCAAATCCAGAATATTCACGGCCAACCCGATTTTGAGAGCGAGTTCAGGAATCATTTCCAAGGGTACTTGCTGGATGTTGATCCGGAGTTGGCGGGATCTCAGCGGTATTTCAACTGCAACAACCTTACTGTAGACACTGTAGAGCAGGCGTACTGGTGTGGTCCCGGACAGACATGGCCGCAAGAAGAGTACAACCATGCCTATATCGAGTTCTGGCATCATCTCGATTTGGCGCTTGCGGGCGAGATCGCCGAAGTCAACGTTGATCAGATTAATGATTTGGGGCCGGCACTAGTGAACGATGATGTTTGGACGTTACTCTTTGGCATCGGCCGTAGCGATTTTAACGGTATTTCGATACGTCTGACTGAGGCAACTCTCGGCGTTAATCCACTGGACACTGACCAGCTCGGTAATTCCAGGCCTGCGGACCTCCTCGGCGACATCGGGGCAGTTGAAGTTGATAATTAGCATCGATTGCTAGTCGTGCAAAGCTCTGAACGCCTGTAACATGGGCCGCGCGCAAGACCCTGTCAGGGACAATAACAAGAAGTTTTTTTGGCGATTACGGCAATGCAGGAAAACAACAAGTGGACGTTTGCGAGTTCCCTGATACTGCATACCAGGCCCGTTCGCGTTTCCGCGAAGACGTTGCGCTACACACATACGTTCGGCCTCGGCGGCATGTCCCTGGTGCTCTTTATGCTGCTGGTTGGTACCGGGCTGCTGATGATTTTTGTCTACGAACCGTCCCCGGAACGCGCCTACCAGTCCATCCTGTTCATGCAACAGGAGATTTTGTTTGGGCGGCTCATACGCGGCGTGCATTTCTGGAGCGCCAACCTGCTCATCGCCGTGGCAGCGCTGCACATGATGCGGGTATTCCTGACCGGCGCGTTCCACGCGCCCCGACAGTCGAACTGGATAATCGGTCTTAGCCTGTTGTTTCTTATCTTGCTGTCCGGATTTACCGGTTACCTGTTGCCGTGGGATCAGATTTCTTACTGGGCGATCACGATCTGCGCCGAGATGCTGGGGTATATGCCAGGTATTGGCCAGACGCTGCAGCGGGTGATTCTCGGTGGCACGGAAATCGGCTCTGCTACGGTGATCAACTTTTACGCCTTGCATACCATCGTCGTTCCATTGCTGCTGGTCGCGTTAATGACATGGCACTTTTGGCGCGTTCGTCTGTCCGGAGGGGTGGTTGTCCCGCGTGATGCGGAACAAGACCCGCAGGCAGGCACGGACTATGTGCCGTTCATTCCCAACCTGCTGTACAGAGAGATAGCAGTGGGGCTCATGCTGATCGCTTTCGTACTCGTCATTGCAATTTTTTTCGAGGCCCCGTTGGGCGAACCTGCCAATCCGGGTTTGAGTCCGAACCCGGCCAAAGCGCCGTGGTATTTTGTCGGCCTGCAGGAGTTATTGCTGCATTTTCATCCCGTATTCGCGGTCTTCGTCATTCCCCTGGTAATTGCTATCGCAATGCTCGGAGTCCCGTATCTACGTTATGACTCCGATCTGTCGGGGAACTGGTTTCTCTCGCCGAAAGGGCGGCGCATGGCAGTCGTTTCTGCCGTTACCGCTCTGCTGCTTACGCCGTTGTGGGTATGGGTGGATGAATTCGTCATCGGTGCGGGCGGCTTGTTGCCGGGCGTAGCGCCAATCATCAGCACCGGGTTATTGCCCTGTGCAGTTCTGCTGGCCGGAATCATCGGCTTTTATTTTTTGATCAGGAAGCGCTTCTCAGCTTCGAAGAATGAAACTGTGCAAGCGCTGTTTGTATTGCTCGCCGTTGGCTTTGCCGTGCTAACCGTGACAGGCGTGTGGTTTCGTGGTTCGGGCATGGCGTTGGTGTGGCCATGGCAGACATAGATAAGAACCGGCGCAGTTTCTTGTCCCGAATAGCAGCGCTACTCGGTGGCCTGGCCGTATTCGAAGCAGGCTGGATCGGCGCAACATTCCTGGGGCCTCGCCGCAGCCGGGCCGCGTTGCGGGACGGGCCTGGAGTTCAGGTTGCCGGCCCGGTTGAACGCTTCGAGCCGGGCAGCGTCACCGCATTTCGCGACGGTCATTTCTACCTGGTACGCCTTGACGACGGTGGCTTCCTGGCCCTGCACCGCAAGTGTACGCATCTCGGATGTACCGTCCCCTGGATAGAGGATGAGCAGAGATTCACGTGTCCCTGCCATGCTTCTGCATTCGACATGCGAGGAGATGTAATCAGTGCGCCGGCGGTACGGGCCCTCGAGCTGTTTGCAGTGAGCATCGACAATGGAGTTGTTAAGGTCGATACCAACAATCTGATTCGCCGGTCTTCGTTCGAGTCGCAGCAGGTAACCCGGGCTTGATCTTATGATGAATGACGACGGCATGCGTAGCTGGAGGATAGCGGCAATTACCGCGCTGGCCGTGATTGTATTCTCTGTGCCACTTTATGTGGTCAGGGAAATGCAGCGAGATGCTGCAGCAATTTCACCTGGCATATCAGCTGCGAGCTTCGTGGGCCGGGAACAATGCATCGATTGCCACGAAGAGGCGTACGAGTTGTGGTCGGGTTCGGATCATGACAATGCCATGGACCACGCCAACGAACAGACGGTTCTGGGTGACTTCAGCGACGTCGAATTCGAACACGATGGAGTCACCTCTCGTTTCTACAGGAGAGAGGACAAATACTTTGTCTTCACGGAAGGCCCTGGCGGAGAAATGGCTGAGTTCGAAGTGCGCTACACGTTCGGCATCGAGCCCTTACAACAGTACCTGGTACCTTTTCCAGGGGGACGGTTGCAGGCGCTGGCCGTCGCCTGGGACACAGAGGAGCAGCGCTGGTTCGACCTCTATCCCGACACAACATTTTCACCTGATGACTGGCTGCACTGGACCCGCAACGGGCAGAACTGGAACGGCATGTGTGCCGAATGTCATTCCACCGATCTGAAGAAAAACTACGACGGGGAAACAAAAACGTTCAACACGACATGGTCGGAAGTGGATGTCAGCTGCGAGGCGTGCCATGGCCCGGGTTCGCGCCACGTCGAATGGGCGGAAATCGATCCGATGGGGCGCCCTGAAGTCGAGGATTACGACCTCGTCGTCCATTCGGGTGGCATGGACAACCGTCAGCAAGTGGAAATGTGTGCGCCTTGCCATTCAAGACGCAGTGAGATCGGCGACTACGATCACAGCCAGGTAGACATGCTCGAGAACCTGGTGCCGTCGCTGTTACAGGAAGGTCTT
>CALZHX010000178.1 GCA_945787435.1 uncultured Woeseiaceae bacterium | reverse complement strand
CTGCCACTCTCGACATTCATGCCCTCACCCTGCGGCGCTATGAAAAAGATACCTTCCTTAACATCGACCACCCCGAGAAAAGAAGCGGCTACATCGCTAAGTGGCAGAAAACACTCGAAAAGTTCAAAGAGGGAAACTACTAGTTTGGTGCGCAGGCATCTGCCGTCGCAATTACAACTGGTGCCTCGGTTGACGCCGGGTACGAGAGTGGAGTGGCCATTTTTACGCAGGCCAAGGGCGGCTTGATGTACGAAGCTTCTGTCGGTGGCCAGAAGTTTAAAGTGAAAGGTCTCTAGCGGCTCTACATCGAGAAGAGCGCCCTCAGCCCACACACCCAGACTGAACTCCTGCTCGGGTCATAGGCGGGATTGAACACCACCTGTACGTCGGGTGTGATCGAGAATTTCTGCGACAGCTGAAACGTGTATGACGTTTCGAGCACGGTTTCGTTGTCGAGGCCAGGTCCAAATGTCTTTCTTGACGGCTTGGCCCAGCCAGCCCCTACTGTCCAGACATTGTCAGAACGTTGTGCAACTTCTACGCCAGCACTGATGGCACTCTCCGCCACGACGCCGGCGCCTCCATCAGAGTGGCCCAAGCGTATAAACGGCAAGTACTTTTCGCCTATCTCGTGAATGGCGCTGACGGCCCAGCCGCTGCCCTTCGACACGCCCGCCAGCGTGCGTTCGTCCTTTTCCCAGTAGGTGAACTGGATGCGATTGTTGTAGCGTTCGGCTATTGAGGGGGCGTATCCAATTTCGACAGCCTTGAGCCATTCGCCTTTTTCAACGGTGTCCCAGTCAAACTCGCCACTCACCGCGTTCGCATCAAAAATCTGCGTGCCCAGCCAGATGTGATCGGTTACGAATCCTTCAACAACTCCGCCAAGGGCACCTGATCCGGCCGTTGGCATGGTCGGATTTATGATGAATGATCGATTCATGAAGCCGCGCGTGTAGGTAAGAAACGGAAAGTCGTCGAAATAGAGATCGAATGCCAGACGCCCGGCAGTAAATTTGCCGCGTCCGTTGGCGAAAACCTGCGTCCAGTTCAACACGTCCAGATCGGGATCGAAGTTCTCGGAATAACCGAAACCGGGGGAGAGCGCGGCAATACCTGTTGCTGATCCGAGTGAACCAGGCGCCTGGAAATTACCGATGTTGGAGCGACTCTCTATGCGCCATTCAACGCGGCCGAGGTTTCCCGTGTCACTCCTGAATATCGTCCAGTCTCCGAAGAAGCGATTAATATTTCCAAATGCGTTGTCATCGCGGCCATCGAGACTGGAGCTCGCTTCCTGGTACAACGCATACACTTGCAGACCCAGGGAGACACTGGAGTCTCCCTGACCCTGCACTGAGGTGGTCAATGCCAGCGCCATTGCAGCGACAGCAAACTTGGTCTTCAAAGAGCACTCCTGTGGCTCGGTATTTCTTATCGCGAGGAGATTGTCGGCGTCGTCAGGTAGCGCGTCAATACGCACAAAGGACTATGTATTTATCGCGCTATAATGCTCGACACAGGGGTGGCCGTCGGGCCTGAGATCCAATCCGGGAACCCTTAGAACCTGATCCGGGTAATGCCGGCGTAGGAAGGGAATAATGATACAAATCAATGTCTTGTGGTTATTCGCGGCAATCTTGTGCCTGTTGCCACTGGCGGGTTGGTCCGCCGACACGATCGACGAGATCGTCGTCTTCGCAGACTTTCGTGAGCGCGCGGCGTCCGACGTGCCGGCGAGTATCACCGTTCTCGACAGTGATGAGATCGAGAGCATGGCGGTGCAACATTTTGAGGAGCTGATCAACTCGGTACCGAACCTGAACTGGTCCGGAGACGGCCACCGTGCCCGCTACTTCCAGATGCGAGGTGTTGGTGAGCTCGAGCAATACCAGGGCGCACCAAACCCGTCCGTGGGTTTCCTGATCGACGACATCGACTTCAGTGGAATCGGAACGGTCGCGACTTTGTTCGATATGCAGCACGTCGAAGTTCTGCGTGGCCCGCAGGGCACGCGCTATGGAGCGAACGCATTGGCGGGACTCATTTACATGCGTAGCGCGGAACCGACGGCCGATTATGATGGCAGGGCAGAACTCATGGCCGGCGATGATGGCATGGTCGCGGGTGGATTCGCCGTTGGCGGTAGTCTCAATGCCAACGACAGTGCCATGGGACGGATAAGCGTTCACTATCATGAGAGCAACGGCTTTCGAGAGAACACGTTTCTGAATCGTGACGATACGAATGGCCGCGAAGAGACTACTGTACGCGGCCGACTCAAGTGGTCGGCCGGCGACACGTGGAATTTCAATCTCGCGGCCGTGTATGCCGATATTGATAACGGCTATGACGGCTGGGCGATCGATAATAGTTTGACAGTGCTTTCTGATAAACCGGGTAAGGATACACAGGAAAGTGTCGGTGCATCGTTGCGAGCCGAGTACTCCGGCTTCGCAAACTCGATGCTGACATCAATCACGAGCTTCGCTGACTCGGACATTGAGTTTAGCTATGACGCGGACTGGGGCAACGACGACAGTTGGGCGCCCGTCTTATATGACTACATCTCGATCAGCGACAGGAAGCGAACAACGTTGAGCCAGGAGTTTCGCTTCGTCGCCGATAACTGGCTTCTCGGCGTCTACGCTTTGCAGATGGACGATGAGATAGCGACGTTCAATCGGGGCGAGTACTACGATCCTGGTTACGATTTTGCCGACAGCCTGAATGACTTGTTTGTTAGTGACTACGAAGCCACCAACCTCGCGGTATTCGGACAAATCGACCAGGACATCGGCGAGGCGTCCCGACTGACGTTCGGATTGAGACTTGAGCGACGATCGACTGGCTACAGAGATTCGATGGGCCTGAGGACGGGACCCTCGGAGTCCATGTGGGGCGGCGAGCTGGCGTTCAGCCATGATCATTCTGATGCCGTCACAAGTTTCATAATTTTTTCAAAGGGTTACAAGGCAGGTGGCTTTAATCTGGGACCTGCGGTGCCGGACGAGTATCGTGAATACGTCGGCGAGGATCTGCTGAATCTCGAAGCCGGTATCAAGGCAACTCTCCTCGATAATACGCTGCGGCTTAACGCGTCGGTATTCGCGAGTCGTCGCGACGACCAGCAAGTTCGAACGTCGTTCCAGCTGAATCCCGGTGATCCGACCTCATTCGGTTTCGTGACGATCAATGTTGAAGAGGGCGACACGCTGGGATTCGAGGCTGACATGCGCTGGCTACCGAACGACAACTGGATGTTGTACGCAACAGTCGGATTGCTCGATACGGAATTTGGCGCCGTTACCGCGCCGTCGCTTGCTAACCTTGTCGGCCGTTCGCAGGCACACGCCCCGGACTATACGATCGCATTAGGCGGCAGCTACGAGCACCCGCGGGGCTTCTTTGCCCGCGTTGATGTGTCGGCCCGCGATGCGTTCTACTTCGACGTCGCGCACGACCAGACGTCCGAGTCCTACGCACTCGTCAATGCCCGGACCGGCTACCGGGCAGATACCTGGTCAGCGACGCTGTGGGCGCGCAACCTGTTTGATGAAGAGTACGCGGTGCGTGGATTCTACTTCGGCAATGAGCCACCAGATTTTCCCAATGCCTTATACACACGATTTGGCGACCCGCGCCAGGTCGGCGTGACCTTCCAAAAGGAGTTTTGACATGAGAGTAGCTGTCGATATCAGCCTGTACCCGCTACAGGAAGACCTGATTCCACCCATCAAGGATGTGATAGAGAGGCTCAAGTCGCACGAGGGCTTGTACGTCGATACCAATGCGATGAGCACGCAGATCCGAGGTGAATACGAGGACGTCATGGCGATCTTGACAAGTGAGTTCAAAACGACGTTCGAGCAACTGCCGAAGGCCGTTTTCGTCATGAAGATCCTGAACAATCCGATAGCGGACTAAATGACGCCGCTCGAAGTCGTCGCGGTCGTAATGGCCGTCCTGTACCTGCTACTGGCAATACAGGAGAACATCTGGTGTTGGGCCTGCGCGGGCATCAGCACGGCAATCTATGTCTACCTGTTCCTGACCGTGCAGCTCTATATGGAGTCGGCGCTAAATGTCTTTTATTTCGCGATGGCCATCTACGGATTCAGTGTTTGGTATCGCGGTCGAACGGATGGCCACGAGCTGCCGGTGACAAAGTGGTCGATTCCAGTTCACGCCTACGCTATCGCCGCGATAATTGCGGCAAGTATGATCAGCGGATACCTGCTCGACACTCACACCGATGCCGCGTTTCCGTACATCGATTCCCTGACGACCTGGGCTGCGATCTGGGCAACGTTTCTCGTTGCACGCAAGGTGCTAGAGAACTGGTGGTACTGGCTCGTCATCGACATCGCGTCAGTATTGATCTACTGGTCAAGAGATCTGCAGCTAACGTCTTTGCTATTTGTCGTGTATGTGATCATGATTCCGTTCGGGATCATCAGCTGGACGCGCTCCTGGCGCGAGGCACGGATATGACAACAACACCAGAAGCCGTGCTTGCTGATTTGCCTGGGTGGGCAGGGGCGACCATCAAGGAATTGTCGGGCGGTTTCACAAATCGCACCTGGATAATTGAGGCCGGCGAACGTCGCGCTGTTCTCAAGATAGATGACAAACCGCGCGAAGCGCCATTCAATAGTCGTTACGCCGAAGCACGGATTCAGGCGGCCGCTGCGGAGCAGGGTCTCGCCAATCCCGTTTTACTGGCTACCGACACGGTCTATGTGACCGAGTATATGGATGGCGATGTCTGGTCGCTGAACTGTCTTGAAGACAACGCGAATCTCGACGCCCTCGCGGCAGGGCTGAAGAAGCTTCACTCTCTGCCGTTGACCGGCCGCACATTCGATCCACTCAGTGCTGCACGCGAGTACGCAGGGCTCATTGATCCCGCAGACGCAGTCAAGGTCAGCGAGTGTTTGCAAAAAGTCGAAGTCGGGCCACGGCCACCAAACCTGTGTTGTTGTCACAATGACCTGGTTGTGGCCAATATTATCAACGTTCCGGATGTGCGGTTCCTGGACTGGGAGTACGCTTGCGACAATGACCCGTTCTTTGATCTCGCAACGGTCGTCGCGCACCACAAGCTAACGACCGAACAATCAGACTACCTGCTCAATTCTTATTTCGACGGTGATGGTGAGCGCTGGCGCGATCAGCTCGCACGGCAGACGGACGTGTATGAAGCGCTACTCTGGCTGTGGAGTGCCGCCCGGCCGCAGGGCGAAACGCAAAGTGATCAGAGCGGCGAGCGCTGATAAAACGGAACCAATCAAGACACCAAGTCGATCACCGTCAAAGTAAGTGCCATCG
>CALZHX010000177.1 GCA_945787435.1 uncultured Woeseiaceae bacterium | reverse complement strand
TCAGAACGCATTGCAGCTTCAGCGGCGGCCTTGGCTTCACGACGCTGCTGGGCCTCTTTTTCCTTGGCTTTTTCTTCGGCAACAGCGACCGCCATCGGTGATGCTTCGCTCACAGCCTCATCGCGAGCAATCACAAGATTGCGCAGCACGGCGTCATTGAAGCGGAACGCGCCTTTGATCTCATCGAGCGGTGCTTGATCACACTCGACGTTCAACAGCACGTAATGGGCTTTGTGAACCTTATGGATGGGATGCGCCAGCTGACGACGTCCCCAATCCTCGGTCCGGTGAACAGCACCGCCGGATTCGGTAACGATGCCCTGGTAGCGTTCTACCATGGCAGGTACCTGCTCGCTCTGGTCCGGATGGACCAGAAACACGATCTCATAGTGTCTCATCTTATTACCCTTGTGGATTACAGCCACCCGACCAGCGGTGTGGCAAGAGTCTACGGCCTTACGACCGCCCCACCCTTTGTGGCAGGGAGGCGCATCCTACCCAACGGGGGCAGCGGACGCAAGCCGTTGGCGATTGATTTCGTAAAGAAAAATACCGGTTGCGACGGAGACATTGAGGCTCGGCACCGCGCCCTGCATGGGCAAGCTGACCAGGTTGTCGCACAGACCCTCGAGACGCTTGCCAAGACCCGTGTGCTCTCGTCCCATGACCAGCGCCAGTGGCCTGTCCAGGTCCGTGTCGTACAACGACTGCGAACCCTTGTCGCTGGTGCCCAGCACGGTGACCCCATAGTCCTTCAGCCAGCCCAGTACCCTGGCAAGATTGCCCACGCTGGCGAACGGCAAGACTTCAGCAGCGCCGGCTGCTACCTTGCTGACAGTCGATCCCAGTCCGGCCGCGCCGTGCCGCGGAACGACAATCGCATCGACGCCTGCGGCTTCAGCTGTTCGCATGCAGGCGCCCAGGTTGTGAGGATCCTGGACACCGTCCAGCAATAACAGCAACAGTTTTCGATCATCCCCCGCCTGCAGGCGCGTCTCTACCATCGATCGCAGTCCCGCCTCATCGAGCGCCGTTGTGCGCCGCACTTCAGCGACAACGCCCTGATGCCGGGACTCCCCGCTGATTTGTGCGAGTCTCGCCCTGTTGGCCGGCTGAATCTCGATGCCGCGACTATTGGCCTCCAGGATCAACGCTTCGACGCGAGGATTGGCAGTCTGGTATTCGGCGTATATACGTCGTATTTCGGCCTCTTTGGTTGCCAGCAAAGCTTCGACAGCTCTGAGTCCCGTGACGTATTGCGATTTGCTCATTTTCCGGCCACCGGCCGAAAGTCGATCTTCCGGGTTTCCATGTCCACACGTTGAACTTTGACGCGCATCGCTTCACCCAGGCGATATTTCTTGCCAGAGCGCTCACCGACCAGCTGCTGCGAGCCGGACTCATAGTGATAATAGTCATTCGCGAGACTGGTCACGTGCACGAGTCCATCGATCATCAACTCACTAATTTGTACGAACAAGCCGAAATTTGTAACACCCGTGATAACGCCATCAAACTCCTCACCGACATGACCTTCCATGTACTCGCATTTCAGCCACGCCTCGACATCTCGTGTCGCTTCTTCGGCGCGGCGTTCATGCGCTGAGGTAATCACTCCCAATCGCTCCATGGTGGGTGCGTCGTAATGATAGCGGCCTGGCTTGTCGCCACGGATGATATGGCGTATCGCGCGGTGCACAAGCAAATCCGGGTAGCGGCGAATGGGTGAGGTGAAGTGCGCGTAGGCATCGAGCGCCAGGCCAAAATGCCCAATATTAGTCGGCGTGTACTCCGCATGAGTCAGTGACCGCAACATCGCCATCGAGATCGATGCGCTATCCGGCCGTCCCTTGACCTGCTGCAGCAAAGAATTGAATTGCCGTGGCTCGACGTGATCGGGATGTGGCACTTTGAGGCCCAGCGTGAGCAGGTACAGGCGCAATTCGTCAAAGCGATCTGCATCGGGTTTGGCGTGCACTCGGTAAAGCCCGGGTATGCGGTTCTTGCGTAAGAATTTCGCCGCCTGCACGTTTGCGGCGATCATGCACTCTTCGATCAGGCGGTGGGCGTCATTGCGCTCAACAACCCTGATCGCCGCGATCGATCCGTCCTCACCCAACTCGAAGCGGGTACCCGGAATGTCCAGCTCGATTGCACCACGGCGTTGCCGTGCCTTCGCAAATGCGCTGTACAGGTCATGAAGATTGCGCAGAACAGCGTGCGTTTTCTTCGGTACTTCGTTGTTCGCTTTGCCGCTCAAAAAATCACCGACCTGACTGTAAGTTAGCCGGGCAGAGGAATTCATGACCGCTTCGACGAACGTCGACTTGCTGACCTTGCCGTCCTTGTCAATCCGCATGTCGCACACCATGCAAAGTCGGTCGACTTTTGGATTCAGGGAACATAAACCGTTGGACAGAACCTCGGGCAACATCGGCACGACTCGATCCGGGAAATAAACCGACGTGCCACGTGTAGTCGCCTGTTTATCGAGGGCAGTCCCAACCTCGACGTAGTGCGCTACGTCGGCAATCGCGACGAGCAGACGCCAGCCTTTGCCTGACGGCTCGCAGAAGACCGCATCGTCAAAATCACGCGCATCTGCACCGTCGATCGTAATGAGGTCAACGCCGCGCAGATCGACGCGGTCTTTTTTCGCGGCCCCAGGAACGTCTTTGCCAAATTTCCTGATCTCCTCGCGAACCGCCTTTGGCCATCCGGTTGGGATCGCGTGCGACTCAATCGCTATATCAGTCGCGATACCCCTTTGCTTTGGATCCCCAAGAACCCGAACGACACGACCTGTCGCCTGCTCTACGTGACTTGGATAGTCGAGAATCTCCGCAACGACGATCTGCCCTGGCTTTGCCTTGCCGGACTCGCCTTTCGCGATCAGGATTCGATGTGAGATTCTTGAATTGTCCGGAATAAGCAGACCAATGCCGCGCTCCCGAATAAACTGGCCCGCAACCTCACGCACACCGCGCTCCAGTACCTCGACCAGGTCTCCTTCGGGCTTTCCACGCCGGTCCGTACCGATGATCTTGATCGCAACCCGGTCGCCATCGAACAACGGTCGCATCTCGCGCGCCGACAAGTAGACGTCGTCACCGCCGTCATCGCGGATCACAAAACCGAAGCCATCCCTGTGACCGCTGACAGTCCCGGTAATCAGATCGAGCTTGGCGGTGAGACAATACTCGCCGCGGCGATTCTCGATGACCTGGCCGGCCCTGACCATCTTGTTAAGCTGCTCTTCGAGCAATGCGCGCATGCGCTGCCCTTTGAGACCCAATTCAGCTACTATATTATTTATTTTCAATGGCTTACCAGACTTTTCTAGAAAGTCTAGAAGGTCATTTCGGCTCGGGATCGTGTGTTTGTAAGCTTTGTTCTTACGGC
>CALZHX010000176.1 GCA_945787435.1 uncultured Woeseiaceae bacterium | reverse complement strand
TATCTTGATGAAGCGGCCGTGGCCAAAGTTCTTCGCATGAAGGAGCTGATTCCGAGCATGCGGCAAGCCATGATCGATTACTCTGCCGGCCGTGTTGCACAACCGGCACGACGAATTCTGAATGTCGAACCGCATGGCGGGTACTTCGGTGGCATGACGGCCGTTGGCGCAGAATCGATGGGCGCCAAGCTCGTGTCGTTTTATCCGGGCAACTCGGACAAGGGGCTCGAGACTCACATGGCAATTATTGCACTGTTCAACCCTGAGACAGGCGAGCCCCTCGTCACGATGGACGGCGGACTGATAACAAAAATGCGTACCGCCGCGGTGACCGCGACATTTATCGATGCTTTCGCCGCAGAAAATGTGCGATCGCTCGCGATCCTCGGCGCCGGCGCGCAGGCCGAAAGTCATTTCGAAGCACTGTCACTTGTTCGTCAGTTTGATGACGTCCGCATCTGGAACCGCACGCCGGAGAATGCCGAAGACCTGGCCAGAAAATCGGGAGCCAGAATGGTCTCGTGCGAAGAAGCCGTGCGCAATGCCGACGTTGTGATCGCAACAACTGCTTCAAGTGCACCGATTCTCGACGGCGAGTGGCTTGCGCCTGGCGCGAAAGTCGCTTCGGTCGGTTGGGCTGGCGCGGATGGCGGCGAACTCGACGCCAACACCATGTCTAACGTCGTCGTCGTCGACTCGAATGAAGGCGCGCTCGTTGAATCTGGCAATGTGCGTCGCTACAAGGCTGAAATTTATGCTGAACTCGGCGAAGTTCTCGACGGATCGAAGCCACTCGATCCGGATGCCATTGTCGTCTTCGAGTCTATCGGCATGGCCTGCCAGGACATTGCCGCAGCGTCCCTTGTCCTTGAAAACGCGGTTCTCCGAGCGCCTCCAAAATAGCAATTCCGCGCTATCCCTGGCAATCCGGGGAAGTCCCTAGCCCGCTGCATTCTTAACGTATTTAAAACAAATTCCGGCCGCGGATAATCGACGGTCGCAGGTCTCTTGTATTAGTAAATTATAATTTACTAAATAAGAACTATTTACATTTCACTTCAACCCGAGGACACGAAAATGCGAGACTCAGGGAGCAGAAAACTCCGCTTTCCCACTGCTTTAAGCGTTGTTCTCATGGCCTTCATGGTAGTCGGCTGCGAGGATGGCAAGGACGGACTGGATGGTGCAGATGGCGCCGACGGAGCTGGCGGTCCTGCCGGCCTCAATTGCTGGGACCTCAATGAAAATGGTATCGGCGATCCGGCGGAAGACCTGAATGCTGACGGCGTCGTCGACGTTCTGGACTGTAACGCTCTTGCAAGTGGTGCTAACCAGATCGCGCAGCTGCATGTCAGCTACTTCACGGAGCACGATTATGAAGGCACAGAATCATGCATGAACTGCCACGGTCCCGTTGGCGAGGAAATGCTGACCAACGCGCACTTCACGTGGCAAGGCGTCTCGGCCAACATTACGGACTACGAAGGCGACACCAACGGCAAGACTAATCTAATCAATAACTTCTGTATTGCCGTGCCGTCCAACGAAGGCCGCTGCACACACTGTCACGCTGGTTACGGATGGGATGACAACACGTTCTCGGGCAGTGACAGGAACAGCGTTGACTGCCTGATCTGCCATGACCAGTCGGGCAGCTATAAGAAGGGAAAGACCTCGGCCGGTCTGCCTGACCCCGCGGTCGACCTGGACATCGTTGCCCGGAGCGTCGCACTGAACAATGGCGTTCCCACCAACGACAACTGCATCTTCTGCCATGCCAACGCCGGTGGCGGCGACAACGTCAAACATGGCGACCTCGCCATGGCAATCGCCAACACGACGCGTGATTTCGATGTCCACATGGGTACGGACGGTGCTGACTTCGACTGCGTTGAATGTCACCAGGTCATGAAAGATGCAGGCGGCGAAATGCTCGATCACGGAATTGGCGGCATGCCGATTCACTCGATCGACGATGGCGACATGAAGGGTTGCATCGACTGCCATGGCGACCAGGCCAGCACCCATGCCGGTCTGTCTGTGCAGCCGGTCACGGACGCCCACGGCACACTAGCTTGCCAGGTCTGCCATATCCCGGCATTTGCTCGCAATGCCAGTGCTCCAACGAAGATGGAATGGTACTGGGAAGATGCCGGCAAGGCTTTCGACCCGCCGCCACCGAATGACCCGGCGACGGGCAAACCAACCTGGGACAACAAGAAAGGCACATTTGTCTGGGCGAACGACGTGCGGCCCGAATTGCTGTACTTCGACGGCAAGTGGGACCGCATGATGATCAACAAGAATGATCAGTACACGGCCCTGCCAGTCGTTCTGGCCAAGCCAACGGCTGACTACACGACGCCGGGTGCCATGATCTATCCGTTCAAGAAGATGATCGGCAACCAGCCCGCCGACGCCGGAAACCAGACGATGCTCGTACCACACCTGTTCGGACCAAAAGGTGGCCCGAACGCGTTCTGGGGTAGCTATGACTGGAATCTCGCACTGCAGGATGGCGCGACCTACAACGGCCAGACTTACACAGGTGCCTACGATTTCGTCGACACCGTCATGTACCTGACGGTCAATCACGAGATCGCGCCCAAGGAGCAGGCACTGGGTATGGACTCCAATTGCGGTGACTGCCACCTGGAGGGTCAGATCGAATGGACCGAGCTCGGCTGGAGTGACGACCCGCTACTGGAAGGTACCCGGCCGTAGATTTACCCTGGTCAGCCTGGGCTTATAAGCGCCCGCGGATTCCCGCGGGCGCTTTTATTTTGCCGGCCACACCTTAATAATGGGCGGCTGGACGGGGAGAGCAACATGATCAAAGGCTCGTGCCACTGCGGCAACGTGACATTCAGCGTGCAGCACAAGCCGGACTGGCTCACGGAGTGCAATTGCTCAATCTGCCGACGCATTGGCGCCCATTGGGCGCACTTCACGGCGCAGGACGTTGAAATCTCGGCAGCTCCTGACGCAACGATCGCGTATGTGCAGGGTGACAAGCTGCTGGCCATGCACACCTGCAAACAATGCGGATGCACGCCGTACTGGGTGGGTCTGCAACCAGACGAGAAGTCACGCATGGCTGTGAATTTCCGCATGTGCGACCCGGATGACATCGACGATATCAGGCTGCGGCACTTTGACGGCGCGGACACCTGGCAATTCCTGGATTGAGGAAAACTATGATTAATCGACACGTGCTGGCCCTGGCCGCCATCGCATTGACGAGCTGCGGCTGTTCACAGGACCCAGGGCCGGTTGCAGACGATGCACTGGACAAAGATCACTACTCATTTGCAAACATCGACCAGTTTGTAACCGATCACCTGCATCTCGACCTGGCCGTGGATTTCGACGCCAGAGAGCTACATGGCAGCGCGACACTCGATATGCGGCGCGTGGATACCGCAGCAGACGAGATCGTTCTCGATACGCGCGACCTGACAATAGAAAACGTCCGGTTTGTCCTGGCGGGCGGCGAACCCCTTGACGCCGCGCATCGACTCGGCGACACGGATGATTTCCTGGGCACTCCTCTTGTCATCAACGTACCCGCACCATTGCAGGAGTACCCGGAGTTGACGGTACACATCGACTACCGGACCAGTCCCGGCTCAACGGCCCTGGGGTGGTTGCCTGCCGAACTTACGGCGGGCGGCAAGCACCCGTTCCTGTTTTCGCAATCACAATCAATTCATGCGCGTAGCTGGGTACCATTGCAGGACACGCCTGCCATTCGCATCACCTACAGCGCGTGAATACAGACACCGCCTGAATTGCTGGCTGTGATGAGCGCCAACAACGACCCGCGTGCCGAACGCACCGGCATCTATGAATTCGATATGCCGCAACCGATCCCGGCCTACCTGCTCGCAATTGCGGTCGGCGACCTCTATTTCGCGGAGATTGGCGAAGACACCGGTGTTTATGCGGAACCGGAACTGCTTGACGCATCGGCTTTTGAGTTTGCCGAC
>CALZHX010000175.1 GCA_945787435.1 uncultured Woeseiaceae bacterium | reverse complement strand
GCTGATTGCCCGCTACCCGACCGCCGAGCGGCGGGCGAGCCGGCTGCTTGAAGTTGGTGACTCCCTGCAGGACAGGCAGTTCGCCGAACTCCCGTCGCTAATGCGGGAAGGGGACCTGCTGGTTTTTAACGACACGCGTGTTATTCACGCGCGTCTCCATGCGCAGAAGGACAGCGGCGGGCGCTGCGAAGTCCTGATCGAACGAATCCAGGGCGATACAACCGCGCTGGCCCAGGTGCGTGCCAGCAAGTCGCCGAAACCCGGGTCCCGGTTGTTGTTCGTGGATGGTGTCGAAGCCCTGGTCGACGGCCGCGCAGGCGAGTTTTATTCACTGACATTCTCAGTGCCGTTAATGCCGTTCCTGGAGCAGCATGGCGAGGTCCCATTACCGCCTTATCTGAATCGATCGGCCGAGTCCGCCGACGATGAGCGCTACCAGACGGTCTACGCACGCGATCCGGGCGCCGTTGCAGCACCGACAGCCGGGCTGCATTTCGACGAGGCGATGCTGCAGGAAACGCTGGCTGCCGGAGTGCATCACACATTCGTGACCTTGCACGTTGGTGCCGGCACGTTCCAGGCGCTGCGACATGAGGATATCCTGGCCAATCGCCTGCACAGCGAGCGCCTGGTTGTCGACGAAGCTTGCTGTGATGCTGTACGACAAACACGCGCGCGTGGTGGGCGGGTTATCGCCGTCGGTACGACATCAGTTCGTGCACTTGAAACCGCGGCAGCCGGTCGCGACATTCGACCTTTCGCAGGCGAGACAGATCTTTTTGTCCTGCCCGGCTATAAATTTCGTACGATCGACGCCATGGTGACTAACTTTCATCTTCCGCAGTCGTCTTTACTGATGCTTGTTGCAGCATTCGCAGGAACCGAGCGCGTGCTACACGCCTACGACCATGCAGTTAGCAAGCAGTACCGGTTCTTTAGCTATGGCGACTCGATGTTCCTGACGCCCGGGCCGGCACAGTGAAGTTCGACGTCCATCAGCAATGCGGAGCAGCGCGCTGTGGTTCGCTCAAGTTCAGGCGTGGCACAGCGCAAACACCTGCCTTTATGCCCGTCGGAACATACGGCACAGTTAAGAGTGTGACACCTGAAGAAGTTGTCGAGTCCGGTGCGGAGATTCTCCTGGGCAACACGTTCCACCTGATGCTGCGACCCGGCACGAACATTATCCGCAAGCATGGCGGCCTGCATGAGTTCATGAACTGGAGCGGGCCCATTCTGACGGACTCCGGTGGTTTCCAGGTTTTTTCCCTGGCGTCCATGCGCAAGCTCAGCGAAGAGGGCGTGCAGTTCCAATCACCGGTAAACGGCGACGAAGTATTTCTGACTCCCGAAAAGTCAATCGAGGTGCAGCACGATCTCAACTCGGATGTGACGATGATCTTCGACGAGTGCACGCCGTACCCGGCGAGCGAAACCGAGGCCCGAGAGTCAATGGAGTTATCCCTGCGCTGGGCCGGGCGCAGCCGTCAGCGGTTCGACGAGCTACGCGACGCTGATCCCGAGCGCGGCGAGGCTCTGTTCGGCATCGTTCAGGGTGGTATCTACGACAATCTGCGTGAAGAGTCACTCGAAGGTCTGGTCAAAATCGGTTTCGATGGCTATGCGATTGGCGGACTCGCCGTTGGAGAGCCCGAACATGAACGTATTGCGGTGCTCGACGAGCTGATGCCGAAAATGCCCGATGAGTACCCTCGCTACCTTATGGGTGTCGGGACGCCGGTCGACATCGCCGAGGCCGTGCTACGGGGCGTCGACATGTTCGACTGCGTCATACCGACCCGGCACGCCCGCAACGGACAGTTGTTCACCTCACGCGGTACCGTGAAATTTCGCCATGCCCGCTACGCGGATGACACATCGTCGCCGGACCCGGATTGTGACTGCTACACCTGCAGCAATTACAGCCTGGCTTACCTGAGGCATCTCGTGAAATGTGGTGAGATTCTTGGTCCACGACTCGCGACCCTACATAATCTTTATTATTATCAACAGCTTATGATGACGCTGCGGTTGGCGATCGAGTCTGGCACGCTGCCGACTGTCGTCGCCGATATCCGCACCCGGTACTCCTGAGCGGCGTTTTTCCGGGCGCCGGGCTTGGGATCTCGTTTCCCGCCCTTATTTTGTTTGCTCTATGCCATAATACCGCGCTGATTTTCGGGGGCACCCCAGCAGCCCGCAACAAAAGACAAGAGACTCATGGATTTACTAATTCAAAACGCCTACGCACAAGGCGCAACCCAGGGCGGCGGATTCAGCCCGATCCTGATCATGGTTGCTTTCATCGCGCTGATGTATTTCATGATGATACGTCCGCAGCAGAAGCGACAGAAAGAACACGCGGCGCTCGTTTCCGCCCTCAAAGTCAGTGACGAAATTCTGACGACGGGTGGCATTCTCGGCATTGTCACCGGTATCAGCGATCACTATGCGATCGTCAAGATCGCGGACAACACCGAGATCAAGATCCAGAAAACGAGTGTTGCGTCGGTGGTTCCGAAGGATACGTTTGAGAACGCCTGATGATTTCTTTGATGTTCGCTACGTGCATGTTCGTTCCGGGTAAGCGAGGGCGTTGGCTTTGAACCGCTACCCAGCTTGGTTAAACACGCTCGTTGTATTCATCTTGCTGATGGGCATACTTTTCGCGTTGCCGAACATTTACGGCAGCGCGCCGGCCGTGCAGCTCGCGAATACCGCTGACGTCGCTGTGAGCGAAGCGCAGCTCGATAATTATGTGCGCACGCTCGAGGCGGATGGCATCGTTCCCGAAAAATTCTTTCTCGCCGATGAACGCGCTGTCATTCGATTTAGCGACGAGCAAGACCAGCAACGCGCGGCCGATCGCCTCCGGGCTCGCTACGGGCAGGATACGAATGTCGCGTTGACACTTGCACCACGAGTACCCGACTGGGTGCGCGATATGGGGCTGAGTCCCATGAGCCTGGGTCTCGATATTCGTGGTGGTGTTTATGTCCTTCTGGAAGTGGACATGAACACAGCGATCGAAAATCGCATGAGGGGCTACCAGCAAGCGATTTTTGACGGATTGGTCGAGGAACGCATCAGCCGCCGCGTCGATTTGAACAACGGAATTATTACAGTTCGACTTCGAAATGCCGAAGATCTGGAATCTGCCAGACGGATTGTTACCCGCGCCGACGCTAACCTCGCAGTCGCCGACGGCACGGATGGTAAGTCGTTGCTCGTGCGCATGACCGAGCTCCAAATCAAAGAGCGCCAGGACTTCGCGATCGAGCAGAACATGACGACGTTGCGCAATCGAGTCGACCAGCTCGGCGTCGCCGAACCGCTGGTACAAAGGCAGGGCGTTGATCGAATCGTCGTACAGTTGCCCGGCGTGCAGGACCCGACTGAACTCGAGAAAATACTGACTGCGACAGCGACCCTGGAATTCCGAATGGTTGACCAGACCGGTGACATGCCGGGCTCACGGTCGTACCCCGGCAGGGGCACTGAGCAGTCACAGATACTCAGGCGAGAGGTGGTTGCTTCGGGTGACGAGATCATCGACGCCGGATTCACGTATACGTCGGACGGCCAGCCTGCCGTCAGCATTACGCTCGATTCCGCGGGCGGTGAGCGCATGCTTGAAAATACGTTGGAAAATGTCGGCAAACCGATGTCGACGCTTTTCATCGAGTGGCGCCAGAAAGATGTCGTGAGAAATGGCGTCCTCGAATCGCGCCGCGTAAAGACCGAAGAAATCATTAACACCGCGACGATTCGCGGTGTGTTCAAGAACCAGTTTCAGATTACGGGTATCACTCCAATCGAAGGACGTGACCTTGCCATCCTGCTGCGTGCGGGCGCACTGGCGGCGCCGGTCTACAAGGTCGACGAACGTACGATTGGGCCAAGCCTCGGGCAGGACAACATCGACCGCGGTTTTCGCGCCATTCAGATTGGCTTCCTTGCGGTCATCGTGTTCATGGCGTTTTACTATAGGTGGTTCGGCATGATCGCCAATGTCGCGTTGTTGTCGAACCTCGTCTTCATCGTGGCCGTTTTGTCGCTGGCAGGTGCGTCCCTGACATTGCCAGGTATTGCGGGCATTGTACTGACCGTCGGAATGGCGGTGGACGCCAACGTTCTCATCTTCGAGCGAATACGCGAGGAACTTAGAAATGGTGTGTCGCCCCAGGCTGCGATTAATTCGGGTTACGAGAAAGCGCTGTCATCAATTGCAGATGCCAATATCACAACATTGATCGCCGCAGTCGTTCTGCTGGCGCTCG
>CALZHX010000174.1 GCA_945787435.1 uncultured Woeseiaceae bacterium | reverse complement strand
GTGCCACTTCTTTAACAGCGCCGCTTCGGTGTCCGGGTCGAACCCTGCTTGCCGCCTTTCCGGAACGGCAAGCCCATCGAGATTCGCGATCATGTCCTTTGCAGTGTCCGCGATCGGTCGAAAGGCAAGACCCGTTGCGAGCGCCCTGTCATTGTTCACCTGCATGAAGGGAATCGGCCCTGCCCCGTACCACGGTCCGTAGTTCGGATCCTCAGATGTTTCTTTTCGAATCCATTCCCAGTCGACCCAGGTCAGTGTTGACGTCGAGCCTGTCGCATCGCGAAGGCCCTCAAGCAGTGGTTTGGCACGATACGGTTCTTCAGCGCCGACCGCGTTGTAAGGGCCGCTGCCGCTGCCGTCCTCGAGCATGCGAATCATCCAGGCGCACATGTCAGCGGCGTCAATGTACTGCACCGGCAGGTCGTCCTGCCCGGGAACCTGTATCTCGTTGCCTGCTTGCAAACGTCGCAGCCAATGACGCAGGCGCTCGGTCGGATCCCCGGTCCCGGTAATGATCCCGGGCCGGACATTGATGGCTTTGTCGCCAAAAACTTTCGTAACTTCCTGCTCGCACAAAGCCTTGCGCGGACCGTAGTTCGGGCCGTAGATGTACTCGGACTCATCGACCGGGCCGTCCATCACTCCGTATGCCGCGGAAAACTCATCGTCGTCGACGGTCAGCGACTCCGCATAAGCCGAGATACTGGAAACGAACATGTACTGACCGACATGACCGTGCAGCAATTCAGCCGAGAGGCGCGCATGGCGCGGGAAAAAACCCGAGTTGTCGATGACCGCATCCCAGTCCCGGCCTTTGAGCGAATCAAGCTGGTCATCCCGATCACCGATCAGTGCCTCCACCTCCGGAAACATGTCTGGTGCAGTATTGCCACGATTGAACATGGTGATGTTGTGGCCACGAGACCGCGCATAGTTAATCTCATGCGGTCCGATAAAACCTGTGCCGCCCAGAATCAGAATTTCGAGGGATTTGGGCGCCATACCTTGCGAAAAAACCGATCCCGGTAACGCCGCGAGGACACCAAGGGCCGATGCGGAGCAAATAAATCTTCGTCGTGAGGTTTTCATCGGTAGTCCTTACTTCCTATTTTTGGCTGTAGACGATTGTACTGGTCCTTTGAATTCTCCTGCATCGAAGAACGAGCCTCTGCAGGATGTGCATTCTTCGTACTGGATATGCGGTCGCTTGGGATCGACCCTGCGCAGCATGCCGCCATCACATCGCGGGCAACGGTAGCGGCGGATCGCGTTCGTCTGCCTGCCTGTTAACGGATCGCCGGTGTCTATTGCTGTTGCCGCCTCCTTGTCACCCAGCCAATGGCTTTCTCCTGCGTCAAACCAGATTCCCTGGCAGTTCTTGCAACGATCGACTTCGATGCCCTCGTACTCTATGGCTTCCATGTCGTTCTTGCATTTAGGACAAATCATCTCAACCCTGTACCCGACTTGCGTCGCTCTTCGATGTAAGCATTAGCACGAACTACAAATTCGTTCATTTGCTGACGCTGGCGTGGCTTCATCGTTTGCCGGAAGGGCACGGTTAGAAACAGCAGCCCGACAAACGCCAGAAACATGAACGGCCCAAAGAACCCAAACAAAAAGACGACGAAAAACGCGATCACAGCCAGAACCGTTTTCGACGTCACCAGAATCACTGCCAACAAACCTGCCCCGTCAAAAGGTACTATTTCATCGTGGCCGTCCGGCCTTGCCAGGAGTTCGGTCCTGGGCATCAGCGTTGGCGTTGCCGCAGTGTGATGTTCAGCTTGCGTTGTGTGCCGATGCTCTACCGCCATTTGCGACGTAAATGCCTCCTCACCGAGGCGCATCATAATGCCATGAGCGACGGCTGCCTCGCTGCTGCCCGGATACTTGCGAAAGATTTTCTTGCACAGAGATTTGGCACGCGCAGCGTTGCGCCGGTTTTCGCCCGTATCACCGGAGCTGATGCTCTGGAACGCGTATTGCGCTTCATTCAGGAGTTGCTCTGCGTTTGCCATCGACTACTCAGGTTCCGCTGCTTCGCTTGGGGCGATTATGATAGCCTAGCACTTGTCCATGCTACGTAAGACCTTCCTGCCCGCAATTTTCATACTGCTCGCCTACGGGTTTGCGGTAAGCGAAGAATTCAAGACCATAACGGCCGGTGTGGCCATCTTCCTGTTCGGCATGCTTGCTCTCGAAGAAGGTTTCAAGACCTTTACCGCTGGCGGGCTCGAGAAGATTCTCCGGGCATCCACCAACAAGTTATGGAAGAGCATGTCGTTTGGTGTGCTGACCACTGCAATCATGCAATCCAGCTCGCTGGTCTCTGTCATCACCATTACGTTCTTGAGTGCAGGACTTCTGGATCTCGCCTCTGGCATAGGCATTATCTTCGGCGCCAACCTGGGCACGACGACGGGCGCCTGGCTCGTTGCCGGCTTCGGGCTGAAGGTCAACCTGTCTGCCTATGCCATGCCCATGCTGGTGTTCGGCATTGTCCTGATATTCCAGCAGGCCAAGAGCCTCAAGGGTGTTGGCTATGTGCTGGCCGGTCTCGGATTCCTGTTTCTTGGCATTCACTACATGAAGGAAGGCTTCGACTCTGTCGGCCAGACCATCGACCTTGCCCGGTACGCGATGACAGGTTATCCCGGCGTCCTGGTGTTCGCCGGCATTGGCATAGCCGCCACGGTGATCATGCAGTCCAGCCATGCCACGCTTGTGCTCATCCTGGCGGCGCTGGCCTCACAGCAAATCAGCTATGAAAACGCCCTGGCAGTAGCGATCGGCTCCAATGTCGGCACCACCATCACTGCCATTATCGGAGCGTTGGGTGCAAGCACTGACGGCAAGCGTCTGGCGGGAGCTCACCTCATTTTCAACCTGGTAACCGGTTTGCTCGCCATTGGTTTTATCTATCAGCTGATGGCCGCCGTTGAATGGTTTAGCGGCTACCTGGGCATCGCAAGCGACAACTACACGCTGCAACTCGCCGTTTTCCACACTCTGTTCAACCTGTTGGGCATCGTTGTGATGCTGCCGCTCATGAAGCGCCTGGTGACATTCCTTGAGAGAGTCATCGTGGCGGAAGAGGTCCAGATCGAGCGACCAATCTACTTGAGCGGTGGCCCGAGCGATCTTCGCGATGCGGCGGTCGAGGCCGTGCGGAAAGAGAGCATTCGACTCTACGACCTCGCGGCGGGAGTCATCATGGATGGCCTGAGTATCAACCGGGACATGCTCGGGTCCGAGGAGAAGGTCAAGCGAATCGTCAAGAAATCCACCGACATCATCGATGAAGATATCGATGACTTGTACGAGAGGAAACTGAAGGCACTTTACAGCGCCATCGTCGAATACATCGTTCATAGTCGTGGCGGATACGCCGAGGGCAAGTTGAACGAAGAGCTGAATGCGATTCGACAAGCCGGCCAGCACGTGATTGAGGCAGTGAAAGGCGTCAAACATCTCAGGAAGAACCTGAATCGAACCCTGGGCTCGGATAATAAATTCGCCATCAAAGAATACAACCGCTTGCGGCGCCTGATCATCACGGTGCTCAGAGAAATTGATGAAGATCGCAAGGTGGCAAGCGACTCGGGTTCTACATTGTCACTGGATCACCTTAAGCTGGATATAGAAGAAAAGACCAAGGATTTCGGCAAAGGCCTGGATGACCTGATTCGAAAGGAGCGCATCGACGTGCAGACCGCTACATCGTTAATGAACGACATCACCTATTGCCGGGAGACCTGTTGGGATCTTGTGGAGGCCGGCACAGTATTGTTCTCGGCATCAGATTTGGAAGAGGCGGTAGCGATGCGAGCCCTGGCTCTGAGTGTAGAAGAAATTACCGAGATGTTGGACAACGGCAACGAGGAGGCAGCGCGATGAAAGCCGAAAAGATGCTG
>CALZHX010000173.1 GCA_945787435.1 uncultured Woeseiaceae bacterium | reverse complement strand
TTGCAAATGCGCCGAAGACACCAAGTAACCCGCCAAACTGACCACCGACAACAGCACCAACAACGGCCGCCAGAAAGTACACAAGTTTTTCGCCCTTACTCATCGTCTTCCTCCAATTGCAGTGAATGTCCAGATTCAATGCTATTACCGGAGCAAGATCTGGTCTGGTCATCCGCCCTCGATTGCTGGTCAAAACGCCTCAGGCGGCCCGGGACAGGCTTGCGCGGCCGCTTACAACAGATTTCGGACCGCGACGACGAGTAACCAGATTGCCATCACTGCGGATGGCAGAAACGACATAGTGAATCCGAGGGAGCGGCCTGCCGGATCCTTGAGGTATGCGGCGCGATAAATAAAGCGCGCGACAAGGTAGATGGTTCCGAATCCGGCCGCCCAGATCGGATCGACCATGTGCGCAAACAGCCACATCAGCGGCAGCAGCATGATGAGCTGCTCCATCGTGTTGTAGTGGACGCGATACATGCGATCGAATTCATCAGCGCCCTTCATAGCGGGCGCCTTGACACCGTGTTTACCGCGTAAGGCGCCCACCTGGACACCGAACCATGAGTATTGCAGCAAAGCCAATACCGTAACAATTACAACCCAGTCCATCGTTTTAACCCCCTGAAAAATCTAATTATCGTTTTTCGGTGACATTTAACCCGCGGTCATTATGATGACGAATACCATGTCCGCCAATACCGACACCGCGCATAACGGCCTGTTCGACAAAGTTTTCGGACTTGCGCGGCATGAATATGCCGCCGCCGCCTGGTCTTTCTTCTATTTCTTCTGTGTCCTGTCAGCCTACTACATATTGCGACCGGTGCGGGAGATGCTGGGTATCAGCGGCGGCCCCGAAAACCTGCCGTATTTGTTTATGGCCTCCTTCGCCGTGATGCTGCTGGCGACACCTGTATTCGGGTGGATTACGTCGCGCTACCCTCGCAAAACATTCCTGCCCTGGGTCTACGGTTTTTTCATCGTTAACATTCTGATCTTCTGGGCGATATTCTCTCAACGTATCGATGAGGGACAAAGTCATGTATGGCTTGGCCGCGTCTTTTTCGTCTGGCTGAGTGTATTCAATCTATACGTCGTGTCAGTCTTCTGGAGCTTCATGGCCGACATTTACACGCGAGAGCAAGGACGCCGATTATTCGGCTTGCTGTCGTCGGGCGGTAGCTTTGGTGCACTTCTTGGCGGTTTTGCAACGAGCATGTTCGTCGTCGATGTCAGTTTTCACAACCTGTTTCCGATTGCAGCACTGCTACTCGCCGTCGCGATCATCTGCATCCGCCAACTCCGCAAGTGGGTCACGCATGAGGGCCATGAGCAGCCGGGGCACTCTGTCGAGATGGGCGCATCGCTCGGCGGCAACGCCCTGGCTGGCGCAACCCATGCAAATAGCTCAAATTACTTCCGGGTTATCGTGGTCGTTTCCGTCATCGCCAGTTTACTGGGTACGGCCCTCTATCTATTCCGGGCCGAGCTTGTCCAGGAGTCCATCTCCGACGTCAACTTGCAGACGCAATTCTTCTCCAATATCAATATCGCCACCAACTTCCTGACCATCATCGGGCAGATGTTCCTTGTCCGCTATGTTGTGCGCCGCTTCGGCATCGGTATAGCATTGTCGATCATGCCGGCACTGTCGGTCCTGTGTTTCGTATGGGTTGCACTTGATCCGTCACTCCTGGTCATCGCATACGTTGATATTATTCGACGTGCTTCCGGTTTCACCTTTAGCAAACCGTCGACTGACATGCTGTACTCGGTCGTTACGCCAGAGGAAAAGTACAAGACCAAGAATTTCATTGAGACGACCGTCTATCGGTTTGGCGACGTGGTTGGCATATGGGCGATTCTCCTGATGCTGTTGCGGGTTGGAATGTCCAAGGTTTCAATGATCATGGTGCCGTTTGCCCTGATCTGGACATTTGCGGGCATGTGGCTCGGCAAAGATTACCGCCGACGCGCCCGTGAACTGCGAGAGAGTGGGCAAACATGAAAGACAAGAACTGGACACGGCGTGAAGCAATACTCGCCGCAGGAGCAATGGGATTCTTTCCCCGGCTCGGGCTTACGGAAGAACGCAAGATGATTTCACGACCGATCCCGTCAAGCGGTGAAGAGCTGCCTGCGGTCGGACTCGGCACCTATAGCGTGTTCGACGTATCGGACACGGCCGAAGAAATTGCAATACGACAGAAAATTGTCGACTTGCTGCTCGGTGAAGGCGGCAGCGTCATAGACACGTCCCCCATGTACAACCGCTCCGAGAGGGTGATAGGCAATGTCATCGATGCGGGCAGCCCGCGCAAGGCGATGTTCATTGCAACCAAAGTCTGGACTAACGGCCGCGATGCAGGAATCGAGCAAATGAACCGATCGGCGCGGCTGATGCAAACTGACGTCATCGACCTGATGCAGGTGCATAACCTGCGCGATACCGACGTCCATATGCAAACCATACGTGACTGGCAACAAGACGGGCGTATTCGCTATAACGGCCTCACCCACTACACAAAGAGTGCGTTTGACCGGCTCGAGACTGCAATGAGAAAGCACAAACCCGAATTCATCCAGATCAACTATTCGCTTGGCGAGCCCGAAGCCGACCAGCGTATCCTGCCGCTTGCGCGTGACTTGGGTATTGCCGTGCTAATCAATCGCCCGTACCAGTCGGGGCGCCTGTTTCGTGCGGTGTCTGGCGAGTCTGTACCCGATTGGGCTACGGAATTTGCGGCCAGCTGGGGGCAGTTCTTTCTGAAGTTCATCATCAGTCATCCGGCAGTGACGTGCGTGATCCCTGCCACCAGCAAACCGCATCACATGAGTGACAATCTTGGTGCTGGTTTCGGCCCGTTGCCGGATGACGCCATGCGACAACGCATGATCGCCTACATGGCGTCGCTATGAAGGCTGTCAATGCAACCCTGCTCCGGCGCCTTGGAGCGATGTTGTACGACGGCTTACTTGTTACGGCCGTATTGATGTTGGCGACCGTTCCTTTCGTCGCTGAGCGTGGCGGCGAAACCGTGGAACCGGACGACAACTTTCTCTATCAGCTCAGCATGTTGATTGTCATGTACCTGTTTTTCGTATTTTTCTGGACCAGGGGTGGCCAGACACTTGGTATGCGCGCCTGGCGACTGCGCCTCGAAACTGACGACGGCGGCATTCCATCAATTACCGTTGCCAGCCTGCGATTTTTCATCGCAATCGTGTCGCTGGTTCCTTTCGGGCTCGGGTTCCTGTGGCAGCTATGGGACAAAGACAGGCTTACGTGGCACGACCGGATTGCGGGCACACGAATGCTGCATTACCCGAAGCAGTGACTACCTGATTCGGCTCAGGGCAACGATCGTCACGATCGCGAGCATTGCTGACGGCAGCCACGCGATTACAGCCGGATCGAAATTGAAGACCTGACCCGAGTTGGCGAGCATTTCACTCGCCAGGTAGTAGGACAGACCGATCACAACACCGATCATCAGACGCGCACCTGCCCCGCCTGTTCGAAGCGAGCCGAAGACAAACGCGAGCGCCAACACCGGCATGATCAGCACAGTCGCCGTACGCGCGATGCGATACCAGAGTTCGGTCTCATAACGACGTGCATCCAGACTGTTGCGTTTGAGATACGCGACATAGCTCATCAAGCCGCGTCCGGAGAGGCTCTGCGGTTTAACAAGGGAAATGCCCAGCACTTCCGCATCGATATTGAAGGACTCGATTGCCAACGAGGACTCAAAAACCTGCACTCCCTTGTCCTGGAAACGAGTTTCGCGCAAATTCTCGAGCACCCATCGATCATCCTTGTCGATACCCGAATTCTCAGCGCGTGCAATAGACGCAAGGCCGTTTTCGTCGTCGAGCAAGAACATATAAACAGTACCGAACTCGAACTCGGAGCTCACTCGCTCAAGATGCAGAATCACGGAACCATCCCGCACCCAGGTGGCATTACCAAGGCGAGCATCGTCTTGCTGGAAACGTGCTTCGAGTCGCATGTTGCGCGCGAAATAGTCAAGTGGCGGCCCGATGAATTCACCCAACAGACCGGTGATTACCAGCAGAATGAAACCGGTGCCGGCAACCATCCCCGCCAGCTGCCGGATCGAAAGTCCGGCTGACCGCATAACGATAATCTCGCTATTTGCCGCAAGTGTGCCAAGTCCGAGCAATGATCCGATCAGCGCCGCTACCGGCAGCATTTCAAATGCCAACTGGGGTAAGCGTAGCAACGTATAAATTATGACACGGGGCGTCTGATAGTCCCCTTGCGTGTCGTCCAATTCGGCGATGAACTCAAACAGTCCGGCGAGCGCCAGCAGCACAACGAGTACGAGAGCCGTCGAGGCCAGGATCGTACGCAACATGTACTGACTTAATATGCCGCTCATCTGAAGATCCGTTTATGCACGGAGTTCTGCACGCCAAGCAAAATAATCGCCAGCAACAACATCGCCCCATGCACCCACCAAAGGCCAACCACGGGTGAGACGGCGCCCTGCTCAATCCAGGCTTTCGCTGCACTCAGCATGTTGAGGTAAATAATGAACACGAGCAGACCGATTGCCAGTCGCCCGTAGCGGCCTGCTCGCGGCTGCGTCCGACTGAGAGGCACAGCGAGTATGGCAAGAATAACTGTCGCCAGTGGTACGCCGATACGCCATTGCAACTCTGCGATGTGTTCAATGCCGCCGGCCTGCACCAGGCTCAGAAACGTCATAGCGCGCGGCGACGGGTCTGGTGGATCCAGGCTTGGCAATCGGTATGGAATCCCATGTTCTGCAAATTCGACAACGCGGAACTGCGATGTTCCAGGTACGCCCTCGTAACGTCGCCCGTTCTGCAAAACCAGGTAGCGAACATCCGGGTCGTCCGACTCCACCTGCGCACCGCGCTCCGCCACGACAACCTCAACTACGCCGTCTGCGACGCGACGCTGCAGGAACACGTTTTCTATCGATCCGTCGGATAGAATTCGCTCACCATAGAGAACCGCATCATTGGGTCCGACGTCGGTGAAACGCCCCGGCTCAAGACTCCCGAGATCCGCCTCGCGGCGCGCCTCGGCGCCAATACGTTCAACTGCCTGCAGTGCACGTGGGCCCAGATCTATTGATAACCAAGCGACGCCACCGGCAAGTGGCACGAGCAACCACATGAGAGGTCGGTAGATGCCCGAGGGACCGACCCGGCACGCCATCATGGCCGGCATCTCACTATCCTTGTAAAGCCGCCCGAGCGCGATCATCACAGAGAGAAACAGGCTGATCGGGACGATTATCGTCAAATATTGCGCGGCCGAGAGCCCGATAACGTCCATTGCCGCCTCTTTGGGCAATTGGCCCTTGGCGACATCGCCCAGAATTCTCGCGAACTGGTTCGTCAGGAGAATCAGCAATAACACCATTGTGACGCCGAGCCAGGTCGAGGCTATCTCGCGAAATATGTAGCGATCGAGTATGCGGCGCATCTGGGTTTGGGATTTCTTAACCAGTGGGACGTAATCAGTTAGACTACCGCTTTTATTTTGCCCGCGACAGCCCTCGCATCACAAAGCGCCCCGGCTGTTTCCAACCAATAGAATAAGACAATCTATGAACTATTTTACAACTACGAGCGCCGCGTCACGGCGTGCCGTCGACTGTGTGATCGTTGGCATTTACGATCGTGGACGATTGAGCAGCGGTGCGGCCGACATTGATGCCGCCAGCAAGGGTTCACTCAAGAGACTCCTGAAGAACGGCGACATCTCCGCCCAGCTCGGGCGCTCTGCCGTGCTGACGGACGTGGCTGGCGTCAAAGCGACGCGTGTCGTCGTCGTTGGACTGGGTAAATACAGTACCTTCGACGTTGCGAAATTCCGCAAGGCGCTCGGCTCTGCTTTACAGGCCGTTTCGGGCACCAAGAGCCGCGAAATCCTCAACAGCCTGACTCTCGAAGACGTCTCCGGTGCTGGCAGCTACTACCTTGCACGGCATACGGCTCAAACTGTCGGCGAAGCTCTATACCGGTTTACGTCCATGAAGAGCGGAAAGAAGGCGCCTCTTATGCCGTTGCGCAAGGTTGGACTCGCCATTGCCAAACAGGGTGACGCCGCAAAATCGAAGCGTGGCGCCAAGCATGGCGAAGCTATCGTGGCGGGAATGTCAATCGCCAAGGACCTCGGCAATCTACCGGCGAACGTCTGCACACCCAGCCACATTGCCCGTACCGCGCAAAAACTCGCGCGTGAACACAAGAACCTGACCACCAAAGTATTGAACGAAGCCGAGATGAAGCGCCTTGGCATGCACTCTTTGTTGTCGGTGACGGCCGGTACGAAAGAACCCGCCAAGCTCATTGTCATGCAGTACAAGGGCAAGACCGGACAGAAGCCGGTTGTACTTGTGGGTAAAGGCGTGACCTTCGACTCAGGTGGTATCTCGTTGAAGCCCGGCCCCGGCATGGATGAAATGAAATTCGACATGTGTGGTGCGGCCGGTGTGATCGGCACCATGGCCGCAGTAGCCAAGCTTAAGCTGCCAATCAATGTGAATGTTGTCGTTCCCGCAGTCGAGAACCTGCCAAGTGGCCTTGCGACCAAACCTGGCGATATCGTCAAGAGTATGTCCGGCCAGACTATCGAGATCCTGAATACCGATGCGGAGGGTCGCCTGATTCTGTGCGACGCCCTGACTTATTCGCGTCGCTTCAAGCCAGACACAATTATTGATGTTGCGACTCTGACCGGCGCCTGCGTGATCGCGCTCGGCCACCACCGCACCGCCATCATGAGTTACAAGGACAAATTGTCGGCAGATATCGTTGCCGCAGGCCTTTCGTCTGACGATCTTGGCTGGCCTATGCCACTGGGCGACGAGTGGGGTGCGGAACTGGAGAGCAACTTTGCCGACATGGCCAATGTTGGCGGGCGTCCGGGCGGCGCAATCACGGCCGGTTGTTTTCTCGGCAAATTCACCGATGGGCTGAACTGGGCGCATCTCGATATCGCTGGAACAGCCTGGAAGTCTGGCAAGCAAAAAGGCGCGACTGGTCGCCCTGTGCCGATGCTGACCGAGTACCTGCTGGGCCGATGTGGCGCCCTGCCCTGATGGCCAGGGTCGATTTTTACATCCTCAAACAGGCAGGCCAGCATTCCCGTCAGACCTTTGCCTGTCGCCTTGCTGAGAAGGCCTACAAGCTCGATAACACGGTTCACATACATGCCGGGAGTAGCGGCGACGCCGAGCGTCTCGACGAATTACTCTGGACATTTCGCGATGGGAGTTTCGTCCCGCACGAACGACTGTCCGGTTCTGCCGGGTCGGCCGAGGCACCGATAACAATCGGTTGTGAGAACGAGTCGGTCGAGCCACGCGATCTGCTGATCAACCTGTGCGATGAAATCCCGGCATTCGCCGAGGCTTTCCCGAGAGTCGCTGAGCTTGTAACCTCCGATGATGATTGCAAGCAACTGAGCCGCAGGCGCTTTGCAGCGTACCGCGACAAGGGACATACGCTCGAAACGCACAACGTCTAGATGGACAAATCCTACCAACCCCAAGATATCGAACAGCGTACCTACGAACGCTGGGAGAAGCACGGCTACTTCGCTCCGCAGGGCGACGGCAAGCCGTATTGCATCATGATCCCGCCACCGAACGTGACGGGCACGCTGCATATGGGCCATGGATTTGGGGACACGATCCAGGACGCGCTAACGCGTTACAAGCGCATGATGGGCTACCGTGCACTGTGGCAGCCAGGCATGGATCATGCCGGCATAGCGACGCAAATGGTCGTCGAACGACTGCTCAATGGCGAAGGCACATCGCGACGGGATCTGGGCCGTGAAAAGTTTGTGGATCGGGTCTGGAAGTGGAAAGCAGAGTCCGGTGGCATCATCGCAAGACAAACTCGACGGCTGGGCGCGTCCGTTGACTGGAGCCGTGACCGCTTCACGATGGATGACGGCTGTTCCGCGGCGGTAAGGAAGGTCTTCGTCAGTCTCTACGATGAGGGGCTGATCTACCGCGGTAAACGCCTCGTAAACTGGGATCCTGTATTGCATACGGCCTTGTCCGACCTCGAGGTCCTCTCGGAAGACGAGCCGGGCAATCTCTGGCATTTCCGCTATCCGCTCGCCTCGGGTGACGGGCACCTGGTCGTGGCTACGACGCGTCCTGAGACGATGCTGGGAGACAGTGCAGTCGCTGTGCACCCGGATGACGAGCGCTACACCGATCTTGTTGGCCAGGAAGTCATCTTACCTATCGTCGGTCGGCGCATTCCCATTGTCGCGGACGACTACGTCGAGGCAGATTTTGGAACCGGCTGTGTGAAAATCACGCCCGCACATGACTTTAACGATTACGAGCTCGGCAAACGCCACGATCTGGCGATGTACAACATCCTGACCGATGACGCCGCGCTCAACGACGACGTTCCTGAGCCGTACCGCGGCATGGACCGCTTCGACGCGCGCAAGAAAATCGTCGCGGAATTCGAATCGCTCGGCTTGCTGGAGAAGATTGAGGACTACACGGTTAAGATCCCGCGCGGCGACCGCAGCCATGCCGTCGTGGAGCCCTATCTGACGGATCAGTGGTACGTAAAAATCGAGCCCCTCGCAAAACCGGCCATCGAGGCCGTCGAGACCGGCAAGATCAAGTTCGTCCCCGAGAACTGGTCAAAGACCTACTTTGAGTGGATGTACAACATCCAGGATTGGTGTATCAGCAGGCAACTGTGGTGGGGTCACCGCATCCCGGCCTGGTATGACGACGACGGCAATGTGTACGTTGGCGACTCTGAAGAGGACATACGCACGAAGCACGGCCTCAGCAGCGACACCGCCTTAAGACAGGATGAAGATGTTCTGGACACGTGGTTCTCGTCTGCACTCTGGCCGTTCAGCACCCTCGGCTGGCCCGAAAAGACCGGCGCGCTCGATGAGTTCTATCCAGGCAACGTTCTTGTAACGGGCTTCGACATTATTTTCTTCTGGGTTGCCCGCATGATCATGATGGGCATCAAGTTCATGGGTGACGTACCGTTTCACGAGGTTTACATCCATGGCCTGATTCGCGATCACGACGGACAGAAGATGTCGAAGTCCAAGGGAAATGTTTTGGACCCGCTTGATCTCATCGACGGTATTGACCTGGAAGAACTGGTGCAAAAACGCACGGCCGGGATGATGCAGGATCACCTTAAACCAAAGATCGAGAAGTCGACTCGTGAACAGTTTCCGGACGGGATCGATCAGTTTGGCGCCGATGCACTGCGCATGACGTTCGCAGCCCTTGCCACGACTGGTCGTGATGTGCGCTTCGATCTCGGCCGCATTGAAGGCTACAAGAACTTTTGCAACAAAATCTGGAACGCAGCTCGATACGTGCTCATGAATACGGAAGACATGAGTGAAGGCGATACTCAGTACTCTGCGGCGGACAGGTGGATACGGTCGCGCTTCGATGTTGCGGTTGCCGAAGTTCATGAAGGTCTCGCCACATACCGACTGGACCTCGCAGCCAAGGCTATCTACGAGTTCACATGGCACGAGTTCTGCGACTGGTATCTCGAGCTGTCAAAACCGGTTCTGCAATCCGACGACTCGTCTGCGGCACAAAAACGCGGCACACAAGAAACTCTCATCGAAACTCTCGAAGCTCTGCTGCGCGTGATTCACCCATTGATGCCATTCATCACCGAGGAAATCTGGCAGCAGGTTGCGCCGCGCGCGGGAGTCGCGGGCGAGACCATCATGCTGCAGCCATTCCCGACTGCAAGCGATGCAGGTGACGCCGATGCCGTTGCGGATATTGAGTGGGTCAAGGAATTCATCCTGGGCATACGCCAGATTCGTGGCGAGATGGACATCTCCCCGGGTAAGACACTGCCGGTACTTCTGCAAAATTCGTCCGGACAGGATCGAGAGCGCGCATCCGATCACGCCAACCTGATACAGCGTGTTGGCAGAGTCGAGTCCGTGACAGTACTCGGCGACGGCGAAGAACCACCCGCCTCGGCAACCGCGTTGCTCGGTGACATGCGCATGCTCGTGCCGATGAAAGGCGTCATCGACGTCGACGCAGAACGCGCCAGGCTCGAAAAGCAGAAACAGAAAGCTGAGACTGACCTGGCAAAGACGCAGGCGAAGCTTGGCAACGACAAATTCGTTAACAATGCGCCCGCCGAAGTGGTCACACAGGAGAGACAACGGGCGGTGGATTTCGAAAAGACGATTGCTCAGCTGGATGAGCAGCTCGAGAAACTGGCGGAGCTCGCCTGAACTTGATCGGGGTCAGAGCCCCAGGGCTCTGACCCCATCACTCCTGACCCCATCACTCAGCGCCGCGCAAATTTGAGCACTGCATCACAATCTGGCCCGTATTGAGTGCATTCGGGCCGGGTATTCGGGACGATCTGGTAACGTAACAACCGGGAGACATT
>CALZHX010000172.1 GCA_945787435.1 uncultured Woeseiaceae bacterium | reverse complement strand
CCCGGCAAGAGGGGCCTGGTCATAGACCACGGCATTCTCGGCGCCGTAGAACTCGCCGTTGCCATTATCGCAGCAGTGATGCTGTTTCAGGGGCGGCCGTATTTCGCCGTCTTCGCGGTGGACCGGTTTGAGGCCGTAGCGGTGCAGGAGACCGTTGGCTCGCCCGTGCCTTCGGACCTCCTCGTCGGTCAGCCGGGCCAAAAACAGCGCATTGTCTATGCGCAGCTTCCCGAGGACCCGGAGAAGCTGTCGGCGCTCATTTATGAGACTGTCTTTGACGGTATGGCTGACATCGACCATCGTCCGGAGTTCTGGAAACCCTATTCGGCCGGTATTGCGACGGTCAAGGCTGCGGCGCTCCCGTTAGAGAGTTTGCTAGGCAATGACGAGCCGCGCGCAGCGGCTGTAAACAGCTGGCTGGTGAAATACGGCGGTAGTTCAGATGAGTACATCTATCTGCCGCTGCGTGGCAAGGCAGGGGATGCTTTGATCATCCTGAGCGCGGATACGGCGTTGCCCGTGGCGACACTTGCGATCGACCCCTGGTAGTCAGCGGCGCAGGATGGCCCACCAGCGCGCGATATTGAGCAGGCTCATCAACGACGCGGATACATAGGTCAAGGCGGCGGCTCGTAGCAGGCGCCTCGCATGGGGCCGGTCGGTCGGCTTCAGAATGCGATACTGGTCGAGTAGCGGCAATGCGCGTTTGAAGCTGGCATCGAACTCGGTTGGCAGAGTCGCGAAATGAATCATGGTCGTCGTGCCGAGCGTCGCCATGCCCGCGACGAACATGACCAGGCTCAGGTAAGGCACCCGGGTCAGGATGCCGATGAAGGGCGACACCAGCAGAACCCCGGCGCCGAGTTTCTCGACCCAGCGGCTGGCTCGAACCAGTTGGCCGCGTACTCGAAGCGGTGTGTAACCATCACTATCCTGCAGTGCATGACCGACCTCGTGCGCGGCGACGGTGATCGCTGTTAGCGATTTGCCGTCAAATTTGTCGTCTGTCAGGCGAACAGCTTTTGCCTGTGGATCGTAGTGGTCGCCCTCGGGCGTGCGCTCGACGGCTACGTCTTCCAGGCCATGCTTGTTCAGCAGGTGTCGTGCGAGTTGCGCGCCCGTTCCGGCATAGCGGTCGGCTGGCAGGCTGTATTTTTCCAGGACACGTTTTACCCACAGGCCGGGTCCAAAGACGATAGCGAGGATCAGGACGATAATGATAATGATGGTCACCCGGTCATCGTATCCTGCCTTTGCGTGCTTCTGCTATTGTGCCGTTTGAGAAATCGAACGAGATTGAAACGTGACAACTGACCAGATTCTGCTCTTCGGATTGCTCCTCTTCGTATTCGGGTTCCTGATCTGGGGGCGGTGGCGATACGACCTTGTTGCGTTCGTTGCACTGTTACTCGCTTTGCTGACGGGCATCGTCCCGGCCGAGCGAGCTTTCGCGGGGTTTGGGCATCCGGCAACGGTCATTATTGCGCTGGTCCTGATTGTGAGCCGGGGGCTCTCAAATTCGGGCGTCATAGAGGTTCTGGCACGCTTTGTCGTCGACTCCGGCCGGCGTCTCGCTACTCACGTCAGCATCATGTCGGGTCTGGCCGCGGGTTTGTCAGCTGTTATGAATAACGTCGCAGCGCTTGCACTGCTCATGCCCCTGGATCTGCAGGCGGCCAAAAAGAGTGGTCGCAGTCCGTCGTTGTCTCTTATGCCTTTATCGTTTGCTTCGATACTCGGCGGCATGATTACGCTCATAGGAACGCCACCCAACATTATCATTGCCGAGTTTCGTGGCGACGCGCTGGGCGAGTCGTACAAGATGTTCGACTTTGCGCCTGTTGGTATTGCTTGTGCCGCGGTTGGCGTGGCCTACGTTGCACTGATCGGATGGCGCCTGTTGCCCGGTAATCGCAAGGCGGCTGATGCCGGGCAAGAGTTGTTCGATCTCGCTGACTACGTTGTCGAAGTTCGTGTCTCCGAGGGTTCCGACATCATTGGCAAGCAGGTTCGCGATCTGGACGAAGTGGCGGGAAAGAGTGATGTCGAAATTATTGGCCTTACGCGACGAGGGCGCAGGCAGCCCGGGCTTGCACGAGATGTGGAAATCAAGGCAGGCGACGTACTGGTCATCGAGGCAAGTCCCGACAGCCTCGAGGAGGCGCTCGGAAACCTGAAGCTCGAGTACATTGGTACAGGCAAAGGGGTGCTCGAGGACGTAAACCTGATGCTGCAGGAGGTGGTCGTGCAGGAGTCCTCAAGCCTGGCGGGTCGCTCGGCGATGTCACTGAAACTCCTTTATCGTTATCGCGTATCGCTGGTTGGCGTATCCCGTCAGGGTCAGCGTTTTCGTGACAACGTCAGAAAACTGGCGCTCGATGCCGGTGATGTATTGCTCTTGCTCGGGCCCGAGGAACGCCTCGCCGACGTAACAGGTCGACTCGGGTTGCTACCGCTGGCGGACCGCGGTCAACGGGTGATCCAGCGTGACAAGATGTGGCTGGCCGTAGGGATGTTCGTCGCAGCGATTGCGACGGCCAGCACCGGTCTCGTCTATCTACCGGTGGCATTGGGTTGCGTGACGGCCGCGTATGTGTTTTTCAACATCGTACCAATACGCGAGGTCTACGACTCGGTGGAATGGCCCGTCATCGTTTTGCTCGGGTCGATGATCCCAATCGGTTCGGCATTGCAGGATACGGGCGGCACGGCTTTGATCGCCCAGGGCATTGTGGACCTGGCGTCCGGGTTCTCACCGGCGATTGTGCTCTTGCTTCTCGTCGTTGTGACGATGACGTTGTCTGACGTCATGAACAATACGGCGACTGCCGTGATTGCGGCACCGATTGCAATTGAGATCGCGAGTCGGCTGAATGTTAGTCCAGACCCATTCCTGATGGGTGTAGCCGTCGCGGCGTCGTGTGCGTTCCTGACGCCGATCGGTCACAAGAACAACACGTTAATTATGGGACCCGGCGGTTATCACTTCGGCGATT
>CALZHX010000171.1 GCA_945787435.1 uncultured Woeseiaceae bacterium | reverse complement strand
ATTCCAAACTTGACCGGCGTTAAGGAAATACCGCGTCGCAAGACCTTGCTCTGTCTGTTGAACTCCTGGATGTCGGCGCGGCGTTTCTCATACTCGCTACCCGTCACCAGTTTGTCGACTATTTCGTCAATGATGTTGTCTTCGATGGTTTGCTGGTAGTGCGTGACATTGCGCTCCTCTTTGCCGTAGAAGTTGCGGCGACGAATTTCCAGCGGGTCCTTGCCCAATGCCCCTGCAATGTCTTCGATGACGTACTCGATCGCGAACATGCCCTGCGGCCCGCCGAAACCGCGGAATGCCGTATTCGATACGGTGTTTGTCTTGCATCGATGTGACTCGATGCCGACGTTCTCGAGAAAGTAGGCATTGTCGCAGTGGAACATTGTGCGGTCATTGACCGGGCCCGACAGGTCGGCGGACACGCCACAGCGTGACGCGAACATGAACTGGACGCCGAGTATGCGCCCGTCGTCATCGAAGCCAACATCATAGTCGATGACGAAATCGTGTCGCTTGCCCGTCATGATCATGTCGTCGTCGCGATCGAGTCGCAGCTTGCACGCGCGCCCCGTCTTCGTCGCCATCAGTGCCGCAATGCAGGCAATGGTCGCGGCCTGGCTCTCCTTGCCACCAAATGCGCCGCCCATACGGCGGCAGATGCAGACAACGTCTTTTGCACTGCGTCCGGTCGCGTCCGCAACAAGATGCTGTACCTCGTCAGGGTGCTGCGTCGAGCTGTAGACCGTTATAGTCCCGTCCTCGCCGGGCACCGCCATCGCAACGTGACCCTCCAGGTAGAACTGATCCTGGCCACCAAGGTCGAGGCGTCGTTGCAGGCGGTGCGGCGCAGCATCGAGCGCCGCCTTGGCGTCACCGCGCTGCAGGGTCTCGGTCGGCAATACAAACGACTTCTTTGCGACGGCATCCATAGGATCAAGTATCGCTTCGCGTTCTTCGTACTCGATGGCCGCAAGCCTTGTTGCTTTTCTCGCCTCGTCGACGGACTCGGCAGCAACCGCAAAAATTGCCTGGCCGGCGTATTCCACGACCTCGTCGCTGAGAATCTTCTCGTCGGCAACGATCGGCCCGCAATTATTTTCGCCGGGTATGTCCGCCGCCACGAAAACGTCGGCAACACCGTTCGCCGACAGGACAGGCGTCAGATCAAGCTTCGAGATCTTTGCGTGCGCCTTGCTGCTCATGCCGATCGCCATATGCAGGAGACCGCGCGGCTCGGGAATATCATCGGTGTACGCAGCCGCACCACTGACGTGCAGCTTTGCACTGTCGTGTGGTAGCGATTTGCCTGTGGCTTGCGGCTTAGCGCCCATAGGAATACACCGATGCGTCAGCGTCGCCGCGACTCTCCAGGTAGAAGCGGCGCAGGAGATTTTGCGCCCCACGCAAGCGGTAGCCCCTGGAAGCCCTCATATCCGATATTGGCTCGAAGTCGCGCGCGAGCGCCTTGCACGCAGCATCGATAGTGTCGTTGTTCCATGGCTTGCCAACGACTGCCGCCTCGCACCTCTCTGCGCGCCGTATCGTCGCCGCCATGCCGCCGCACGCCATGCGAAACGTTGTGACCAGTTCGCCATCCAGTTCCAGGCAATAGGCACTGCAGACAGCGGAAATGTCCTGGTCAAATCGCTTCGATAACTTGTGACTGCGCAGGATCACGTCATCGCCAAGCAGGGGCATGCGGATCGATTCGATGAATTCGGCGGGGCGAAGATCTTTGACCTGGTATTCAATATAGAAATCTCCGAGCGATACCTCACGACGACTCCTGCCCCGGCGCAGTACCAGTGTCGTTCCCGCTACCATCAGTGCCGGCATCGAATCGCCAATCGGTGAGCCGTTCGCAATGTTGCCCCCCAGCGTCCCGGCATTGCGAATCGGCGGTGATGCGAAGCGCTTGAAGAGTTCATCGAGGTCCGGATAAGCGTCGAGTATGGGCTCCATCGCGTCGGTCAGCGAGACGGCCGCACCAATTTCGATTTGTGAAACGGTTACCTTGACCTGGTTGAGCTCCTCGATGCGCCCCGTGTAGATAATCGTGTCCAGTTCGCGATGTTGTTTCGTGACCCAGAGCCCAATATCCGTGCCACCGGCCAGAATCGTCGCATCGGGATGGATCGCCAGAAGCCCGGCGAACTCATCCGATGTGGTCGGCGCAAAGAACGTCCGGCCCGATCCGGTCAGCGTAAGGCAGCTATCGCGCCGCAAGTCCTTGAGCGCATTGATTCGATCGGTGGGCGCTCTGAGTTTCTTCGCCTTGTTCTTCGCGTTGGCCGACGTGGCGGGTTGTCGCAGCCAGGCTGTATCCGGTCCGGCGTCGTACATGGCTTCGGCAGCCGCAATGATCGGCCGGTAACCCGTACAACGGCATAGATTGCCTGCCAGCGCATCATCGATCTCACGACGTGACGGTTTCGGGTTGGACTTATATAACGCGAGCAGGGACATCACGAATCCTGGTGTGCAGAAACCGCATTGCGAGCCGTGATGATCGACCATCGCTTGCTGTGCCGGATGCAGGTTGCCGTCCCGGCCCAGGCTCTCGACAGTGATGAGCTCTTTGCCGTCGAGCGTCGGCAGAAACTGGATACAGGAATTGATCGCCCGCACGGTCAGATCGCTGCCGTCTTTGTTCAGTTCCGCGAGCACCACTGTACATGCGCCACAATCGCCCTCGGCACAGCCTTCCTTGGTTCCGGTTCTGCCCAGGTCCTCACGCAGGAACTGCAGCACTGTCCGCGTTGGATCGACGTCAGCGAGCTCGTACAGTTCGCCATCGAGCATGAACCGTATCGTGTCGGACGATGTTGCGATGTTGTGGCCGTCCTCACTCATGGCGGTCAGCTACCCCGGTATGTGGAGTAGCTCCATGGCGTAACAAGCAGCGGGACGTGGTAGTGCTGGTCTTCCTGCATGGCGAATCGAATGACGACGGTACTGAGAAATGCAGGATCGTCGAGCTCTGCACCACGTGACCTGAAGTAATCACCGATGTCGAACTCGAGCTCATACTCGCCAGCAACCAGTAATTCGTCCATAAGCAGCGGATGTTCACAACGACCGTCGGTATTGGTGACCGCTGCGGCCTTGAGTTCGCGCCCACGGTCCAGCGCAAAAAGCCGTACGTCGACGCCGGCAGCCGGTATGCCGTTCGCCGTGTCCAGGATGTGCGTTGTCAGTTGTCCCATGCACACCATTATACGATCCTATGCTACTGTCTTGCCTCGTATATTTGCGCTCACAACTAGAACAAAGGCGATTTGTATGAATATCCCGGAAAGCCTCTCCAGGCGCAGCTTCCTGCAAGCCACAAGCACGCTCACCGGTGCTGCCTACCTGCGTATGCTTGCACCCGGGCTCGCTGCCATTACCCAGACGGCATGCTCGGCGAGAGACGAAGGTATGGCCTTTGCGATCCTGGGGGCTGATGAAGCGAGGGATTTCGCCGCGATCGCCGCTCGCATTATTCCAACGACCGATACGCCGGGGGCTTCAGAGGCTGGCGTGATTCACTTCATCGATAAGGCATTTGCTGCGGAGATGAGCGGCCAGCTCAACTTCGCGCGTGCCGGCCTCGCAGAGTTCAATGATGCGTTGCGCGGTGAACATGCGAGCGCAGTACACCTTGGCGATCTCAGCGAAGACGAACAGGATGCATTCCTGCAGACCCGCGAGTCCAGCGGGCTCTTCAATCTCATGTGGGCAATGACCATCTTCGGCTTCTTCGCAATGGAAAAATACGGCGGCAACAAGGACCAGGTCGGTTGGGAACTGATTGGCTTCGAGGGCGGCCACGGTCCGTGGCAATACCCGTTTGGTTATTACGATGCCGAGGTACATGGGAAGGCCGACAATGGCGAATGAGACCACCTTCGATACGCGCGAAGAAGTCGACTTCGCAATCATTGGCTCCGGTTCAGCCGGCGGTATCCTCGCCAAAGAACTTGCAACAGCGGGATTCAGCGTCGTAGTACTCGAGCAAGGCCCGTACCGCAAAGCAAGTGACTTTACGCACGATGAATTATCTGTCGTCTTTCGATCAGAGTTGCATGGCGGTGGCAATGACGTTCATGGCCAGACCTTCCGTCACTACGAGAACGAGACAGCGCTTCAACCGACGGATCAGGCGCCGGTTCGATATGCTCGCGGCGTGGGTGGCAGCAGCGTGCATTTCACGGCTAACTTCTGGCGCCTGCGGCCTGTCGATTTCAAGGAACGCAGCCTACTCGGCCCTATATCGGGTACCAACTTCGCCGATTGGCCGATCAGTTACGAGGAACTCGAGCCCTACTACACGAAAGTCGACTGGGAGATCGGTGTTTCCGGTGCACCCGGGCCTTTCGATGCGCCGCGTTCGAAACCGTTTCCGATGCCGCCAATGCCGATCAAATCATCCGGCGTACTGCTCGAAAAAGGCGCCGCAGCGCTCGGACTGCATGCGCAGGCCGAACCCCATGCCATCTTGTCGCAGCCGCATAACGGGCGGGCGGGATGCGTGAGCTGTGGCTATTGCATGTGGTATGGCTGCGAAGCCGGTGCCAAGTCCTCGACACTCGCAGCCATGATTCCGCTGGCAGAGGCCAGTGGTAACTGTGAGATCCGGCCGGATTCCACGGTCATTCGAATTGATACAAATAACAAGGGTAAGGCAGACCAGGTCGTCTACCTGGACATCAATGGCGTCGAGCAGGCGCAAAAAGTCAAAGCGGTGGTCCTGTCTGCCAATGGCGCAGAGACCGCTCGCCTGTTGTTGATGTCAGCCAGCACACAACATCCCGATGGCCTGGCAAACTCCAGCGGCTTCGTTGGACGTAACCTGATGTACAACGCTCACGCCCTGAGCATCGGTGTGTACGAGCACCCCCTGAACGACTACAAAGGCGTGCAGGTATCGAGAATAGTGCACGACTTTTACGAAACTGATGAGAAGCGCGGATTCTATGGCGGAGGTGGCATCGACGCGCGACCGTTGTTTTCGGCTACACCAATAATTCACGCATTGCTTGGCCGAGATCCCGATACGCCCCATTGGGGCAAGGGCTTCAAAGACACTATGGCGCACGATTTTACGCGAACGCTGAGTTTTGTCGCCAGCACGACATCGCTTGCACTTGACAGCAATAACATCACGCTGGACCCGGAGAGCAAAGACGCATGGGGCCGTCCGGCGATTCGCGCCACGTACATGGATCATGCTGACGATCTTGCTACGGCCGGTTTCCTCGAAGACCGCATGGCGGAGTTGCATGAAGCAGCCGGCGCCGAGAAGTCCTGGCGATTCGGAATTCACCCGACGACAGGTGGTGAACACCTGCTCGGCACGTGCCGTATGGGCGATGACCCGGCCACATCTGTCGTTGACAGCAAGCATCGCAGTCATGATGTGCCAAACCTGTTTATTTGCGACGGCAGCAGCATGGTGACATCCGGTCGAGGCCAGCCAACGATGACCATTATGGCGCTGGCGTTTCGCGCCGCCGATCACATCAGGGCCGCTGCGACCGCGGGCGAGATTTAAAGAGAGGAATTCAAAAATGAACAAACTGATTACTATTCTCTGTGCGACTGTATTGGTGGGCTGCAATGCGTCAGTCGATCAGGAAACTGATGTCGAATGGCTCAGCGCACCGGGCAATGAAGGCATGCCATTTTCGGCTGCCGTCCGCGTCGATAACCTGCTATTCCTGTCTGGCGCACTCGGCTACGACGCCGAAGCCGGCGCATTGGTTGCGGGCGGTATTGGGCCCGAGACCAAAAAGACGCTGGAAAACATTTCCGAAACACTCGAGATGTTTGGCTCGTCGATGGACAAGGTCGTGAAGTGCACGGTATTCCTGGCCGATATTTCCGAATGGGCCGCGATGAATGAAGTCTACGTGACGTTCTTTCCGAATAAACCGGCCAGGAGCGCGCTCGGCTCAAGCGGACTCGCGCTTGGTGCTCGAACCGAAATCGAGTGCATCGCTGTCGTCGACTAGTCGGATACCGAGGTAGGTAAACTGTCATCGCGAGAATGGCGTAGTAGTCTCTGAACGGCTGCTTTACCCGTGAAAGCAGCCATTCGGATGCTACGATTCGCACTTGAGTGAGCGGCTGCTTGTGACCCATTCCAGCCGGTCGCAATCTGATAGGAAAGAGCGTTTTGGGCGAAGATTTTCCATTGTTCATTGCCGTATTTTTCGTCGCGATGGCGCTCGTTAT
>CALZHX010000170.1 GCA_945787435.1 uncultured Woeseiaceae bacterium | reverse complement strand
CCGTTGATCTGCAATAAAGGGTACGTACCGTATATATCCCGGCCACGAACAGCACCGCCGACCACAAGCTGATTGCCGCCCCAGGCGTGGTCGGTGCCATCACCATTGGAGGTCAGCGTGCGGCCGAAATCGGACTGTGAAAACGTGGTTACGGCGTCTGCGATATTGAGTTCGACCGTCGCGGCATGAAATGCGGCGACTGATTCACTGATATTTGCTAACAAGCCAGGCTGGTTTTGATTCTGGTCATCGTGCGAGTCGAACCCGCCCGTGGCATCGAAGAAAATTTGCCGTTGCATTTGCAGTTGATCGCGAGCAGCGATGAGCTTGGCGACTGTTTCGAGTTGCGTACCGAGTTGGCCCTGAGGGAATACGGTCGTTATCGCCTGCGCCTCAGGCGAATTTATCGCCGCGGTCACGGTATCTGCCGCATCAATTGCGCGTCGCTGAACCGCAGCGAAGCCACGCTCATAGATCGAATCGTATTGAGCATCCACAATATTCAGAAATGTCGCGCGCTGTTCAGGCGAGAAACCCTCAAACTGCAGCGTCCCACCGGAGCCCATGACATCGGCAACAGTTTCGTCTGCGGATTGATAAGTGTTGGTGACAAACAATGACGCGTTCGTCGCCATCTGTTGACCCGCGACATTGGTGCGAATCAAGTCCGCCATGCGCCCTGCCCACCCCGTCTTACTTGGAGTCTTGCCGCGCAGCGACAACCATTGATCCTGCTGATCATTGTGCGAAAAAAGTTGCGGCGGGAGCGCTACCGATTGATTGAAGAATTGGTCCCTGGTCGTAGGTTCGATCAACGGGCCGGCATTCGCTACGAATGACGCCGCACCGGTCTCGAACAACTGTTGCAAACTCGACATCGCGGGATGCAGACCGAATGGCTCGCTACCCGGAGCGAGTGATAACGGATTAATGGGCAACAGGTCTGCCTGCGCGATTGCCAGATTCTGCCGCGACGCCGCGTATACGTTGTATTCCGCCGTCGTATTCGGCACCAGCATATTGAACGAATCATTGCCGCCGAACATGAACACACAAACCAGCGCACGATAGTCGTCAAACGGTGCCCCGCCACCAACCATTTGCGCGTAGGTCACGCCGGGCGTCGCCGCAAATGCCGCTGCGGCCAGGCTACTTCTCTTCAAAAAGTTTCTTCGACTCAGTTTCTTCATAGTCTTGCTCAATCGTTTCCTGGTCTGAACTAACGCTGATACGCGAACTCAGGTGATGTCGACACGAGGTAGATCGTCTCGGCTGCTCGCAATAGGCCTTGATCCGGAGGAATTGTTGCGAGTATGGCTGCGATTTCATCCCGCAGCGTCGTCGAAATTTCTCCCGCCAACAGTTTGCCGGCCACCATTTCGATCAATGCGTCCGCATCCGCTGCAATCGCGACTTCTTCGGCAAAGTCGATCAGTACCGTGTCGTCGTTGACAGTCGGATCAGTAACGGGATCGGCAGTATGATTCCAGGCGAATATCTGCAGGAACATATAGTTAGTGATGTAGGTATTCAGGAACTCAGTCGCTATCTCCAGCTCCGGTGCAACCAGCCCGCTATCCCGTATCTCGCCCGGTGGTGCATAGAATGGGCTGAAGAAGTTGAATACCGACGGTGACTGCAATGGGCCCTGGCCGAAGATGATGTAGGCGAAGTTGTACGGATAGCGACCACTGGCCGACGCGGCGTTGTAGGTCTTCCACAACTGCGTCACCCGAATGATCGGTTCTTTGACCTTGCCGTCGAGCTCCATGCGCAGCGCTGGTCGCGCCTCGTCATCGAGCAGGACTGCTTTGACCACGGCGCCGAGATCGCCACGCGTACCCTGCCCGGTATCGTTGAAAACGGTCGCTACGCGCGACACATATCCGGGCGACGGATTGCTCGTTACGAGGCGTTGGATAAGGCGGATGGCGATGAATGGGGCAACATTAGAATGGTTGAAGACATTATCAAGTGCATCATCAAGGTCCTGTTGTCCTCCCTGGCCGGCCGGAAGCGTGACACCACCGAGTAAGGACTTGGCGCCCGTGTCATGAAATTCTTCGCGCAATACCATTTGCTCGACCTGGCGAGCCTCGGTTGGAAACGCGCCCTGGAACGGGCCATTGCCAGCGTAAGTCCAGCCTGTGTACACGTGAGCAAAGCCTTCGATTGTCGCCTGGTCATAGGTCGGTATAGGTTCGCCTTGCGTATCCGTCCTGACGCTGCCATCCAGGTTGAGTTCAAGCAGTCCAATTGAGAACAGCTGCATCAGTTCGCGCGCGTAGTTCTCGTCAGGCCGTATATTCAGTAACGGATCCGGCTTCTGATTGCCCAACATGCTCAGGTAGGCACCCATCGCCGGAGACAAGGTCACTTCTTCAATGAGGTCGCGATAATTACCAAACGCATTTCGCGCCAGGATATCGTAGTAACTCGCGAGCGCGTAAGGCTGATTGCTCAGTACGCCAAGCTCCGAGACAACCATGACCTCCGATAATGCAAAAGCAACGCGCTGGCGCAGCTGGTCATCACCATTCAGTGAGTTGCGAAACCATATGTCGGCGCGATCAGGCTGTAGCTCAAACATGAATTGCGGCGGTGTAATTGACTGTATGTGTGGCAACTGCAGCGACGGCCGCTTTTGTAACTGATCGTCAATCCACGCCTCATAGCGCATAGCAATGACGTCGTTCGCCGCCGTCTCGGTCGCGCCAAATGTCGCCTGGTTCAGAAACTGGAAAGCCTCTGCTTTCGTAATCGGAACCGGTGGTGGAGGCGGTGGCTGCTTGTTGCCGCCCGAGCCGCCACCACAACCGGCGACACCCAGCAACAAGGAAGCAAAAATCGAAATCAGTCTTGTCTTCATTCTATTTGTCCCGCACAGACTCCAGGTACGCAATTTGTTCGTCCGTCAGCAGGTTCTTGAGCTGTACCAGCATCGCAACCTGCAGTTTCTTGACCTCGTTCTCGGCCCGCAGGGCTGCATCGACGTACTCGAGCACCTGCGTCTCGTCGATTGGCGATTTGTCGAGTTCGGCCATGATGTTCTGGTAGGCCTCGGCAATGTCCCACTCGTGCTCAGCGACATTACCCTGCACTTCGACAACCGCCCCCCGAATTTCCGTAAACTGTTGTTTACTAAGGCCTAATTCGCTCTGGTTCTCGAGAATGACATTGGGGGCGAACAGCTTTCCTTTAAACACGTCCTCTTTCGGCCCCGCGGCACCTGCGCCAGTCGCGGCCAGGCATGTGAAAGCCAGTAAAACCAATAGTCCCTTCCTCATAACAACGCTCCTCCTGCCGGTTCGGTTGACTCGAAAATCACCGGCATATCCTGGTATATGTCAAATTGCCTGTCGGGCAGCAGGGCATCGCTGGGAGCCGTCCAGTAGGTCGACTCCAGCAAATCCGCCACCTCAATGTACGATTCTCCTGCAGGCGGCTGCGCGTACATCGCGATCACAACAGCCGCCACCACTGCGGCTGCAGCGGCAAACCGACGATAGTGCTGCCGCCCTGCCGCATGGCGCTGCTGTGCGGCTTGCCACGTCGTCTCGAACGGTGGCTCTGCATCACCATTACTGACCCAGCCTTGCCTGACCTGGTCGCGAAGTCCCTTGTCTGAGTTCTGCATCATTCTTCCTCTGCCCAGTCCTGCAAGCGTTCCCGTAGTGCCTTTTTGGCACGGTCGTAGTGCACGCGGCCTGTACCTGTCGTGACGCCCATGACGGCAGACGCCTGTTCAATCGTCAGCTCGCGACAGAACACCAGTTCGATGATGTCGCGTTGCCTGGCCGGCAATGCCCGTACGGCGCGCCAGACTCCATCGTCTGCGGGCGGCTCAGTCGTCTCCACATGCTCGACTGTCGACTCACGATGGTATTTTTTCACAAGCCGCAACCGGGAAGACACGCGTCGAAATCGACTCCTTGCGAGGTTCTGCACCACAGAAAACACAAAGGTCCTGAGCATTGATTTGTTATCGAATCGAGCATTGCCACTCAGCAGTTCGACATACGCCTGTTGCATCAGGTCCTCCGCCGTCGCGTGATCGAAATCGCATCGGGAGAGGGCCCAGCCGTATACCTGGCCGTGAATGGCTTCCAGTGCCGAGCGCGAAATGTGTGGGTTGTTGTCCAGAGCATCGCTGTCTCTCATACCGCCTCCCGTAAGATTGGTGGCATAAGTCTGATGCTCATATGACAGGCTACGGATGCATTTTTGATCGGTGCGTCAGGCGCAGTTTTCCATAACCGGCGCAAAGGCCGAAGACGCCATGCGGCATCCGGCAACCGTCTGGTGCAACGTGAACGAGACGGGCTCCTTGCACGCCAGGGGGTGAAAGCCAATCAATATTGCCACCCCGTGTTCTTGCCTGCTGTCACGACGACAAAGGTCATCATCGCATTCAACGACGAAACGATCGGATTCGAACGCACCCATGCTCTGCAGCGCCGACAGGTAGGCCGTAACCTGCGAGCGAATGCGTCCAGCAACTGGTGTTTCGTCCGGTTCATATACGGCCCAACGTGTCGCCCGGTCGATCGAGTTGACGATCTGCAGGCACAGACGCCGTACTGGCAAGCTGGCGAATTCACGATGCGATTCGCTACCGCGGCCCATCGTCACCGAGCCGCGCAAACGTGCCCGTCCGGCGGGGCCCGTCACGATCAGGTTAAGACCTTCGCGTGACAACACCTGCGTGCCTTCCTCATCGATATCGAAGGCCGCAATCAGCTCGCGAGAAAATCCCATACCCTGCTGATCGAGCGCCTGCCATGGACCATATGTTCTATCGAGTTTGCACATGAGGCCGGCCAATGCGCCACCCACCGCGCGTGGCGCACTGTTTTCGTCGCCGCGTCGGAACATACGCGGAAAGTAGCTGATCGAATTGGGGCTGGCCAGTCCAAGCTCACGCACTCCGGTCACCGCTTTTGCCGGGGTAACCCAGTCTGCAGGTGGATCGACGATGAGCATGGCGCCGCGTTCGCGACAAAATAACTCTGCTGCGAGCAAGGACGCCGGCCCGAGATCGCGGCATTTGCCGGGAGGCGGCAGGTACAGGAGGTCCAGTGCCCCGAGTTGCTGCAAAGCGAACAGCCCGGTTTCTTCCCGGCGCGAACCGATCAGGTCATAGTCCGACAGCTCCTGCCCATCAGCACCTTCCTGCGCATGTTCGACGTACGTGTCGTCGAAGCGCGTGTTTGGTCCCTGTGTCGGCTCCGGCCGATGACTCGGATATGGGTGTTCTAAGCGCGCCAGCTTCGATGTCAGCAGCAAGTCCGCGATGAAATTGTCGGCATCCTCGCGGTAGTTGGCGCGACGGAACAATTCCTGATCTATGACGTGGCCCGTAGCCGGATCGATGCGCTGCAGAGTCAGGTTAAAGAGCTCATCGTCATCAATGCCATCGAAATCGACCGCTGCGCGGATTCGCTCGGTCGAACCGGGTTCGACGGTCCGTAACACGAGAGCAGCTCCGCTAGCGGGCAGACACAGCATCGCCCCCCGTGCGTTGTTGGCAACCCGAACGATGTAGAGGCGGCGACCGCCGTGCTGGAAGAACTGGCGAACGGCGGGGCCGAGACTCGACCGCGACCAGACGTCACCGAAACGCCGCCGAAACTCCCCGAAGTCACTAACCAGGACCGGTTTATTCAGCGGACCGCGAAGCGCACGGCCGACGAAGGCGGCCGTGGTATCAGGCGACACATCGATGACTTGTTCCATCGGTGCCAATTCGGTGACCGTGATGCCACGGTCAACTGCATCCGACAAGCTTGTCTCCGATACAGTTGGTCAGAGGTAGTACCGATTCTAATCAGTGGCCGCGCCTTATGCTATTGAATTTCGATACTATTCGAACGATGAGTGATTTCCTGGCAGCCGCCTATCCCCGACTTGCAAGCCGGATACCCAGGCTGCAGCTCGCCGACCTGCCCACTCCGGTCGACACGGTGACACTACGCACTGCCAGCGGTAAGCATGATATTTCGATCAAGCGCGACGACCTCACCGGCAGGCTTTACGGTGGCAACAAGGTTCGCAAACTCGAATACCTGCTGCACAAAGCTCAGGAGAGAGGCTCCCGCCATATAGCAACATTCGGCACGGTCGCCTCCAACCACGCACTCGCAACAACACTGTACGCGCGATCTCTCGGCTGTGAATGTACCTGCTTCCTTTCGCACCAAACCAAAACGGCCAGCGCGGCAAAGGCGCTGAACCTGCACCTGCAAATGGACACGCACATGGTCCCTTATGGTGGCGGCCGCAAGAATCGGGTCGCGACGCTGCGTGAACATCTCAGGGACCGGAGCGTATATTTGATTCCACCTGGCGGATCCAACTGGCTCGGTGCAGTGGGCTTCGTTAGCGCCGGACTCGAACTCGCTGCCCAGATAGATGGGTGTGATATCGGAATACCGGATCGCCTTTACGTCGCCAACGGCACGATGGCAACGGCTGTTGGCATCACGCTGGGGCTCGCACTGGCGGGATTGTCGACACAGGTTCAGGCGGTCCAGGTTACGGAGCGCTTTGTCTCCAGCCCGGAATCAATGCGGCGCTTGCTGGCCAAGACAGCGTTTGCGTTACACCGAATCGATGCGTCTGTTCCCATCGATCTCGCGGATCGCGCTAACTACCAGTTTCGCACGGGATTTCTTGGAGAAGGCTACGCGAAGACCAACGACGCGACGGAGCGGGCGATTGCTGTCGCGCGTGACGAGCTTGGTGTCAGTCTCGAAGCCACCTACACCGGAAAGGCCATGGCCGCATTGCTTCAGGATCTGGACGAGAATCGCGACGGACGCGGAAATGTCCTGTTCTGGAATACCTACAATTCGAGACCATTGGCCGCGAATGTGGAGCAGCCGGCAAACATGGACAACCTACCTGAGGCTTTCCTGCGCTACTTCGACTGAGCCGGCCGACTCCGGCAATTCCTCGTCGCCCTCAAGAACTGCCTCGTCGATCATGTCGCTTACTTCGGCTAGCGTCGGCGCCTCGGGATCGATCTCCACTGTATTCCTGACAATGCGTGCGCGTGTTATGACATCAGAATCACCGACAACACCCAGGCGCGAGGGAATACCGTTCGCAGCGGCCGCGATGCCGTGCGCATGCTGCAGTTCCTGCTCGCTGAAACCGGATGCCGTCTGCCCGTTCCATTTTTCCAGCAATATCTCGAATCGCTCATCCGCACCGACGATGTCGTCTTCCAGCGGCGCATGACTCTCAAAGTAGATTTCGCCGTCCAGCTGCGCCATTAAGAATGGCTCATTGATGATGGTCACGGTTTCGCCGATATCGACGAGTTCGTAGAGATACTCGATATTCTCCGGATACAGCCGCACACAACCGTGGCTCACACGCATGCCGACGCCATACGGCTGGTTGGTGCCATGAATCAGGTATCCCGGCATATCCAGCTTCAGTACACGGTGTCCGAGCGGATTCTCGGGACCGGGCGGAATGACCGAGGGCAGCGGATCACCGAGTTCGGCATGCTCCTGGCGCACGGACAACGGTACATACCAATGCGGGTCCTTCGCTTTTGCCGTTACTGTCGTCAAGCCAAGTGGCGTCTCCCAGCCAACCCGGCCGACTCCGATCGGGAATGTCATCACGATCGCAGGCCGCCCTTCAGCGACCTCGGGGAAATAGAACAGGCGCTTGCTCGCAAGATTGAGAACGATGCCTTCGCGCGGCACATCGGGAAGAACGAATTGCGTTGGCAAGAGCACCGGCGTGTTCTCGCCCGGAAGCCAGGGATCAACATCAGGATTCGCCGCGATCAGCTCGTCATAACCGAGCCCATAGGCCCGAGCAAAATCTGACAACGTATCATTGCCGCTCGTAAACACGATCTGTGGAGTACCGACGACCGACTGCGCAGGCGATTCAAGCACGAAGTGATTGGCCGATATCGGTTCTTCAACAGGCCGCTCTTCGAGCGCCACAACGACCTCGGCCTCGCGCTTATTGGGCGCAGTGCCGAAAAAGTCGTGTAATGACGAACAGCCACCGGCCAACAGAAGCGACGGCAGCAAAAGGATCAGGCGACAGGCTATGTTTGTTTACTCCTTCCCTTTGTTGGTGCGCTGTTGCTCGTAATACCGTTCGAGCTTCTGTGGCAGCACACAATCGGGGATGCGACCTTCTTCGTGCGCCTGATTATACAAGGGCAAAACGTCGGTCCACTGGGAGATAAACGATTAGATACGATTCTCGCTCGATGGGTGGGTAGAAACGAACTCCGCGGGCCCTTCGCCACCGGCTACT
>CALZHX010000169.1 GCA_945787435.1 uncultured Woeseiaceae bacterium | reverse complement strand
ACCCTGGTCATTGACGCGAAAGTGAAGCAAATTACGCTGAATATTAGCGACGAGGAGATGGCGGCCAGACGGCAGGCATGGAGGCGGCCGGCCTCGCGGGTAAAGACCGGCGCACTGGCCAAGTATCGCAAAGAAGTCTCCTCGGCATCCGAAGGCGCGGTGACGTTTCCGCCGGCCAGGGACGACTAGAGACTTGACCTTTTCGGGCTGATTCGCTCAACTGGTGAGATGCAGTTTTATGTCACCCACGTAAAGTGCCAACGCATCGAGACGATCGATGTGAAAAAACACCTAAAATATACGGCGCGCCAGAGGTGCGGGGGCGCGAATGGCAATAGTACCGACTAGTAATAAAGTCCGGACATTGTCAACGAACCCGCGAGGTGCATCCTGGCGGGTTTTTTTTTGCCTTTAAGAACTGTTGAGCAAGAAGATGGACGTAAGACTGACAGAAGCGGATTTTGCCGACAGCGAGTCGCTGGGGGCCTCGACGGAAATTGCGGCCTCACGCTGGGTCGTTATGAAATTCGGCGGCACCAGTGTCTCAAGCGCCGAGAACTGGCAGACCATTGCCCGGCTAGTCCGGAATCGGCTGGACGATGGTCTCAGACCCGTCGTCGTGCATTCTGCGCTGGCCGGCGTTTCGAACCGACTCGATAAATCACTGCAAGAGGCCGCTTCCGGAACCAGGACAGAAGAACTCGAGGCAATAAGGGCGCAGCACTACGACCTTGCCAAAGCGCTCGGTGTCGATGGCCCACAACTGCTCGACGTGACCCTGCATGAACTCGAACAGTTGATCGCCGGCGTGCGGTTGGTTCGCGAAGTCAGTGTGCGTGTCAGGGTCCGTGTTATGGCCCTTGGTGAAATCATGGCGACGCGACTGGGCGCCGCATACCTGGAACGGGCCGGACTGCCGCTCAACTGGGTAGACGCGCGTGATCTGTTAACGAGTGTTTGCAGCAGCGGAGGCCAGAGAACACAAGACTATCTGTCAGCCACGTGCGATCCATCAGTCGACCCCGAATTCACCGCTGCGCTGCAGGCGCATAAAGGCGTGATTCTGACGCAGGGTTTCATTGCCCGTAACGTATGGGGTGAAACGGTTTTGCTTGGACGCGGTGGTTCGGACACCTCCGCCTCCTATTTTGCCGCACGCTTGCAGGCGAGACGCCTGGAAATCTGGACCGATGTACCAGGCATGTTTACGGCAGACCCTCGTGTAGTTCCATCAGCCCGCTTGTTGCTGGCACTGCATTTTGACGAAGCCCAGGAACTTTCGTCAGCAGGTAGCTCTGTACTGCACCCGCGGTGCCTGTCACCACTGCGCGGCAACGGCATCCCACTTTTCATTCGTTGTACTTCTTCCCCGGAAATTTCGGGCACCGTCGTGTCATCGGTTACCGAAGAGATCGAGCCCCAGGTTAAAGGCATTTGTCTGCGCAACGGGCTCACATTGATTTCGATGGACGGAGTCGGGATGTGGCACGAAGTTGGCTTTCTTGCCAAAGCATTTGCGATCTTCAGCGAACATTCGGTGTCGGTGGATCTCGTGTCGACGTCCGAGACCAATGTCACGGTATCCATCGACAGCTCCGATGGCGCGTCGGATGATGATACGAGGCGCGCGTTATTAAGCGATCTCGAGAAACTGTGTCGAGTGCGAGCTATCAACGACTGCTCGGCGGTGAGCCTTGTTGGTCGGAAGATACGCACGATCCTGCCTCGTCTCGCGCCTGCGCTCGCGGTATTCGAAGAGGAGAAGATCCACCTCATGTCGCAGTCAGCGAATGATCTTAATCTGAGTTTCGTCGTCGACCAGGGGCAGGGCCCGAAGCTGGTTCGCAAGCTGCACGCCTCGATCATTCGCAAGACCGGGGGAAGCCCGGTGTTCGGCCAGAGCTGGGAAAGACTTTTCCGCGGCGATCAGCCAGCCAGCCAGACACATGATGCATGGTGGATGCGAAAACGCGAGCAACTGCTCGAACTGGCGGGCAATCAGTTGAATGCCTACGTGTATGACCGGGACAGCGTTCGCGAGGCAGCGCGCAACCTGCTTGGCCTGGAAAGCGTTGATCGGGTTCTGTACGCGGTCAAAGCCAATTTCAACGCTGAGTTATTGCGCGTCTTGAATGAGGAGGGCGTGGGTTTCGAATGTGTGTCACCCGGCGAAGTTGAGTGGCTTGAGCAGGTGTTGCCCGATATTGATTTCAGCCGGATCCTTTTCACGCCGAACTTCGCACCGCGCGACGAGTATGAATGGGCCCTGGAAAAGGGCCTGCAACTGACGCTGGACAACCTTTATCCACTCGAAGCGTGGCCGGAGCTTTTCAAAGACAGGAATCTTTTTATTCGGATCGACCCCGGGCAGGGCCGCGGTCATCACGAGCACGTCAAAACGGCCGGCCTGCATTCAAAATTTGGCATTCCGATGTTCGAGGTCGGCGACTTACAACGCCTTATTGAAAAGGCCGGCGCAGACGTTGTCGGCATCCATGCACACAGTGGCAGCGGAATTCTGGATCCTGATAACTGGCGTTCAGTAGCTGTGAATCTCGTCCAGGTCGCGCAGCGATTTCCGTCAGTTCGCTCAATTGACCTTGGCGGCGGCATCGGTGTTCCGGACAAGCCTGGAGACAGATCTTTTGACCTCGAGAAACTTGATAGAACCCTTAAGGATATACGGGCGTCGTATCCACAATACCAACTGTGGCTCGAACCAGGCCGTTACCTCGTGTCGCAGGCCGGCGTTCTACTGAGTAGAGTGACCCAGGTAAAAGGTAAGGGCGACATGCGCTACGTTGGCATTGGCACTGGCATGAATTCGCTAATTCGACCCGCGCTGTACGGCTCGTATCACGAGATCGTCAACCTGAGCAAAGCAGAATATGCACCGACTGACACAGTTACCGTCGTCGGACCGATCTGTGAAACGGGCGACAAGCTGGGCAGTGACCGGCTTATGCCGGTGTCCGAAGAGAACGATGTTATTCTCATCGCGAATGCGGGCGCCTACGGTTACGTCATGAGTTCGCAATACAATCGTCGCGACGTCGCCGAAGAACTCGTTATCTGAATTCGGAGATCACCATGAAGCTGTATTGGGCACCGCAAACACGTTCATCACGCGCACTCTGGTTGCTCGAGGAGGCCGGTGTTGACTATGAACTCGAACTTGTCGACATACGCGATCCACATCGTACCGACAGTGACGAGTT
>CALZHX010000168.1 GCA_945787435.1 uncultured Woeseiaceae bacterium | reverse complement strand
GCGGTCCACCAGCCCATCGCCGTCCGAGCCGGCCAATAATTGAGGCCGAGTCGAAAGGGCACGCCCCGGGTCGAGTGAGGGTCGGTGCTCACGCGGGGCTCTTCGACGCGGAGCGGTCCAGAACGCTCCGGTACACTGCGATGTACTCGTCGACCATGCGGCCCTTATCGAAGCGACGCTCGACCGATGCGCGGACACCCTCCGCGTCCAATTCAACGATCCCCGCTACGGCTTCCATCGCCTCGTCGATGGAGTCGACCAGGCGGCCGTTCACGTCCTCCGCAATGATCTCTGGCATGGATCCGCGCCGGCTGGCGATCACCGGTGTCCCGCAGGCCATCGCCTCGACCACGCTGAAGCCGAACGGCTCGTCGAAGCTCACAAGATGGAGTAGGGCGCTCGCGCCGCCGAGGAGCTCGCTCTTTGCTTCGGGCCCGACCGCGCCGACGAACCGCACCTTGTCGCCATCGACATGAGGCTCGACCGCGCGCTCGAAGTAGCCTCGATCCTGAACGATCCCGGCGATCACCAGCGGCAGACCCGCGGACCGCGCCACGAGGATCGCCTCCTCCGTGCCCTTGTCCGGATGAATGCGGCCGAAGAACAAGAGATAGTCGCGTGCTCCGGTGCCGAGCGTGAACGCGCCCATGTCGATTCCGTGGTGGATGGTGGCCGCGTATTCGAGCGAATGGTGTCGATCGGCGTCGCTGATCGCCACGTAGTGGCTGCACCCGTCGTACTTTTGATAGACGGGGAGGATTTGCTCGGAAGAAAATCCGTGGATCGTAGTGACGACAGGGGTGTCGACCAACCCAGAGAAGCTGAGCGGCAAGAAATCGAAGCTATTGTGGATGAGGTCGAACTCAGACGCGCGCTCGAACACCGCGGAGATGTGCAGGCACTCCCACACCTTTGCGTCGATGGTGGCGTCTTCCGAGTATCCGCGTGGAGCCGTCCCGACGAGGCGAGCTTTGGTGATCGAGTCAGCGGTGGCGAAGAGGGTGACGTCGAGTCCCCGCTCGACCAGGCCCTCGGTCAGAAGAGAGACGAATTGCTCCCAAGGTCCATAGTGGCGGGGAGGAACGCGCCAAGAGATCGGGGCGAGCACCGCCACGCGGAGCGCGGCCGGGGCCCCGAGTGAAGGTGACATCACGCCGAGCCCCTGGGGCCTTCGCCGGTCGCAAGGGCGGCCGCACTCTCGTCCCGCAGTCGCATCTCGGAGTCGAGTGTGCCCATCTCGGTCAGCGCGATCAAGAACGACAGCGTTGACTCGGCCCCCTGGTTCTCGTTCGGTCGGTCGGGGTGGAGCCCGTCCCGGCAGCCGCCTGTCGTGGGGTCGTAGAGCGAGGCATGCAGCTGGTTCTCACCGAGGAACCAATTGAACGCGCGCCACATCTGGTGGGTCCAGTCCTCGTCACCGGTCACGCGCCACGCGTCGAGGCACGCGGACACCGTGGCGCAGGCCTCGAGGGGTTGCTGGTCGAAGCGCGCCCTCTCGCCGTGTCGCGGGTAGAATCCGTTCGAGCCGATCGGGGCGAAATAGCCTTCCCCCGAGCACTGGAGCTCGTTGAGCCATCGGAGGGACTCGAGTCCGGCCGCGACCATTTCTCGATCACCCAACTGGTTGCCTGAGACGATCAGGGCCTGTGGCAGGCGCGCGTTGTCGTATGTGAGGATGTCCTCGCACCATGGCCAGTCGCTGCCGCCGTTCGACTCGAATCTCGACAGTAGCCGTTCGGAGAGCCGCTTCTGCAACACCTCGATCCCGCTCTCTCTTTGAAACGCGCGCAGGTACTCGTGGATGCCAAGGAGCGCGAAGGCCCAAGCCCTAGGGCTCTCGAGCTCCTCGACTGCCGGCAGCGCAGCATGAAACAGCTCGCCGCCAAGCCTCTTACGCCCACGTTCGCGAGAGCGACTTGCCACGGCGCCGAGCGCCCAAAGAGTGCGACCATGACTGTCCTCGCTGCCGCGGGCTTCGAGCCATTCCCGGGAATACGCCATGAAATTGCGGAACCGGCTCGAATCCTTGTTGAAGGCGTGACCTACGAACGCGAGGTAGCGCGACGAGAGAGAGTGAGTCGTCCGCCAGTCGTCGGTGCCCGCATCCTCGATCAGCGTCGTCAACAGTAAGGCGCGGGCGTTGTCGTCGATGCAATACCCGTCTTCGTAGCGTGGAACGGAGAAAAGAGCATGCTGGAGCATGCCTGTGCCATCGGTCAACGCGCGCAGGTGGTTGAGATTGAGTGCAGGTAGGTCGACCGGGCGCCGCGCGCGTGGGTTCGACGAGAAAAAGGAGCGGCGCAGTTTCTCGTTCTCGCGGAGTGCGTGCTCGAAGCTCGAGACGTACTGACGCGCGACAGACGGCCAGGCCATGTTGCGCCCATACTCCGCCGCGCGCGCACCGAGCGCGTCGAGCTCTCCGGGATCGCCGAGCAACTTGTTCACCGTCGCGCTTATCGCGGCCGAATCTCTGAACGGGACGAGGAGGCCGCGGTCGTCCGCCAGGAGCTCGCGCGCGTATCGATAAGGAGTCGAAACGACGGCCTTTCCGTTCCCTAACGCGAATTCCAGTGTCCCGGAGGTGATCTGCTCCGGGTTCAGGTACGGGGTGATATAGTTGTCCGCCGCCGACAAGAACTCGGCGAGCTCG
>CALZHX010000167.1 GCA_945787435.1 uncultured Woeseiaceae bacterium | reverse complement strand
GCGCGCGGCTGGCTGGCCAGCATCTCCAGAAGTGGCAGCGTTTCCCAGTTGACGCTCGCAACATCCGATTCCGGATCGGCATAATCTTCATGCCATGCGACACCCGATGCCATTTGCAGCAGGTCGCGAATCGACGCCAGGTCGTAGGATGAGCCTTTCATACGAGGCAGGTAATTAGTCACCATGTCATCGACACTTTCGATGTAGCTATCCCGAATGGCTGCACCAACAAGCATGGATACCACGGACTTCGTTACCGAGAACGAGACCCACGGGCTGTCCTGAGTATTGCCCAGAGCGTAGCGCTCATAAGCAACTTTCCCATCTTTGATGACGAGCAAACCTGCGACATTCTTGCGCTTGATGTACTCATCTACAGTCAGGCTGTCGTCGCCGACTCGCACGACAACGTCGTCAAGATCGACGATAGCCTCTGGTAGTTGCTGCGGATCGCCAATTGCCTTGACAGTGCGTGTCGGAAACAGGCGGTCCGCGTTTCGGAAGCCGGCGACTTTTTGCTCCGCTGTCCAGACGAGAACATCTTCCGGAGGACCGAAGTAGTCGGCATCGTCGGCTTGGTCAATAAACGGCGCATCGGCGAGAGAAACTGGCGTGCCGATCAGGCAACAGGTAATAACAATGGGCAGTCGCATAGTCTGTCAGGCGTACTCTCTGTTTCGGAAATCGGGATGATACACGCTTCCGCACGAGGTCACTGCTCGAGGCTGTGTAAACTACGTATTGCTGCGACTGCCATCGGGTTCGAAGCTACGGTAACGAACGCAGGAGACCCGCCGTGCAGGATTATCCCCATCACTATGCGGTAGCCGCAACCTCGGCTGCCGACAGCAATGTCACGCTCAGAAGTCCGGGCCTGGAGTCACTTGAGTCGGCTGGACCGGCGGAATTTGGCGGGCCCGGGGATCTGTGGTCTCCGGAAACGATGTTGGTCGCATCGGTGGCGGATTGCTTTATCTTGTCCTTCAAGGCGATTGCCCGAGCGTCAAAATTCGAATGGCTGTCTTTGACCTGCGATGCTGTGGGTGACCTCGACAAAGTCGGGCGAAAAACTCAATTCACCGGTTTCAAGTTGCGGGTGACGCTGGAAGTGCCGGAGGGCACACGTGAAGACAAAGCGCAGCGCCTGCTCGAGAAAGCCGAAAAATCGTGCCTGATTACAAACTCAATGAAAGCGGATTCGCACCTGAATGCCAAAATCCTGATGAGGGAAATGGCTGTTTGATCAACTGCCAGCGGGTATCCAGTTTTCTCTGAGGCAGGCCTCTTTAAATCCCGCGCGCTTGATGTTGTTGTAAGAGCGCTGTTCGTCGCCAGGCACCGCCTCACCGGTCATCGTCACGATAGACGAGCATCCGGCATCCAATGCAGCCTGGATGCGGGTATTCAACATGCCTGTCTGCCCGCCGCGACGTCGGAAGTCCGGGTGTGTGGCGCCAAAGTCCAGGTAAGCGACGCCATTTCTCATATACAAGCCACCGCTTCCGGAAGGCTGGTCGCCATTGAAACTCATGTACAGATGCCAGTCGGGGGCATTGGCGAGCGCAGCGATGGCCGGTTGAAACCCAACTCCATAGTCGAACACTTTGCCAACAATGGCGGCGAAATCTGCCGCTTTCTCGGGGCCAATGCGACAAATCGAGAGATCCGTTGTGACGGGGCCGACCTCGCCGGCGCCGCGCTCGAATTTCATCCAGCCGCGATATTTCTCATAGCCGGCTTCTGAAAGCAGGTCTTCATAGCCGGGACCCAGCTTTTCCGGAATGACATGCAAGAAGAAGCGAGTAGCTCCGGCGTTGGTATAGAGTCTGCGAATGTCCACGAGTTGTTCGAGCGTAGGCATGTACTCGGACCCCAGTTCCAACACGCGGTTTATCAGGACATTGCGCTCGGTAGCGGAGCCATAACAAATCGCATCGCCCTGCCGAAAACGGGTCCAGCGAAAGTTGCCGGTGTCTACCGCCATCGCGGCACGAAACCAGGCTTCGAAAGCCTGATGTTCGATTTTTTCCAGGTCGTGAATTCCGTGAGTCTACTTGAAACGTTTCGCCAGGACGTGATCAACGCTGAGCTTGCCAGCACCCTTGAAAATTAGTGGGAATAACATTGCAAGAAATAACAACGGGATACGATAATTTCCGAATCCTTTGTCTGAGACTGAATAACCCTTCCAGAGCTCTGCAAAACTCGAATAGTCATCGGGCCAGTGGACGCCGGAAATGGCGACGATCGTGAGGATGACCAGGCTGAATGCCCAGAACCGTGTGAACAGGCCAAGGACGAGACCGGCAGCACCCAGGATTTCGGCCCAGGTCGCCAGGAACCAGCTGATTTCGACCGGAACAACGTTGAACGGGAACGGAAAGTTATCCTGGACGTTCGCAAACCAGTTGTTGCCGTTCAGCTTCATCATGCCTGCTCTGCCGTATTCGTAGGCCAGCAGCAAGCGTATTGGTAGCAGGGCGACCCAGTCACCGGCGGGGTCGAGTACGTTGACCACCCGCTTCCAGAAGGTATGCAGTCTGTCCATCCAGGTTCTCCTCAAGCCGGAACGCGTGTCCCGATCAGTATTTCCAGTTGCCTCATTTCTTCGAGGGCTGCGGCGCCGTGCTGCACAAGCGCCTCGACGTCGGCGTAATTAATCTCCACGGCAAGTGATCGCAACAGCGCTTCGCCGGTCAGTTGTCCATCATTGTCATCAATCGCTTCGAGCAGTCGTGCCGTAATCGGATTCAGTTCAAGAAAACCGACCGTGTCATCTGCGCTGCGGTAAACGGCGATGAAAACCGGCTGCTCGGCGGGTTCCGATGGTGTGAAGTCATTGTTGATTCGATGTACCGGGTACTGATACGCGTAGTTCCAGGCGAGCACGGACTTTACCGGTACCTGGCGCAGCAAATCACCATCAGGATCGATGTCTTTGAGATCGTTGCTGTCCTCGGAAATCGACAACGCGATCTCGACGTACTCGTAGTGTGCAAGTTCAACCAGGAACGGATAATCGTCGTCCCGTGCCTGGTACTCATTTTGCAGGAAGGCCAGGAATTCCTTGGGCAATTGCAGGAAGTAGGGCGTCTCAGCCCGGTGCTGTCGCATGAACTGGCGAATGAAGTCATGCCACCTGTCGTCGCTGTGCAGTTTTCGAACTACCGGGAACATGGTGGCCAGCAGGTTGCGAATGTTGTTGAAGAACAACTCGCGATAAATCGCCATGCGGCGGTCTTCAACGCCCTCCGGCGCAGCAACGTTATCGGGGTCACGTATATGTGCGGCGAACGCGTACTGTTTCTTCTGAAATTCCGGAATCTCAGCCATTGGCGACTTCCTTTTCCGCGGCCGACTCTTGCAGATTCCTGATGTGTTCAACTTCTTGCAGAAGTTCCTCAACCGGGGGGAAGTTGAAGTCACGCTCGAGCAGGGTGGGCACGACGCCGAAGTGCGCGTAGGCATCGGCAAGCAGCTGCCACGCCTGGTCGTCAACAGGAGTGCCATGCGTGTCGATTCGCAGGTCTTCTGCCTCGACATAGTGGCCCGCGAGGTGAAAGTAGCGGATCCGGTCCGCAGGCATTCTGTGCAGGAATTCATGCGCGTCATACTTGTGGTTGATGCTATTGACGACGATATTGTTGATGTCGAGCATCAGGTCGCAGTCCGCCTCTTCGAGCACCGCCAGTGTGAACTCGGCCTCGCCCATCCCCATATCGGTTGGTGCGTAATAGGATACATTTTCGAGCGCGATGCGCTGCTCGAGTATGTCCTGCACCCGGCGTACGCGAGCGGCAACGTGTTTGACCGCATCCTCGGTAAACGGAATGGGCATCAGGTCATAAAGTTGCCCGTCGTCACTGCAGGCACTCAGGTGTTCGGAGTACATGCGGATGTTGTGATCCGCCATGAAGTTCTTGATGTCATGCACCAGCTGTTCGTTCAGGGGAGCGGGGGATCCAATGGAGAGCGACAGGCCGTGGATCAGGAACGGGTAGCGATCGGTAAACCAGCGAAGTTTCCTGGCGAGCTTGCCGCCAACGTGAATCCAGTTCTCCGGTGCAATTTCCATGAAATCGATCTGTCCGGCAGGGACATCCATGAGCTTGTCGGCCAGGGGACGCCGGAAGCCGAGTCCGGCGCCGGTCACGGGGTATTGAGGCATAAGATCATCCATACAGCACAAGACCAGTGGAAAGACCTGATTATTACATCAGAGTTGGCGCAATCGCTCGAGGTAGATTTCCTCATCCGGCGGCTGGTTCTGGCGTTGGGCCTCCCACAAGGTCTCAGCCAGGCAGTCGATCATGCGATGTTCCGCAATGTGCGGATCGCCGATTCTTGCGGCCAGGCTTTGAAACGCGCTTGATATGCCCGAGGGCCGGTTGGTAGCCACTTGTTCACGGACGCCGAGGTGCAGACCCATGTGCAGAAACGGGTTCGTTTTGCCGCCTTCCACGGAAAAATCCTGCTCGAGGTCTCCCATGACGGCCTCGTGGTACTCAGGATGATCTTCGATCACCTGGGCAATCTGCATTTCGAGCGGCGACAAGGCACCTTTGTCGCGATATGTCTGCCATGCGCTGGCATACATCTGTCGCAGTTCGCCGCGGTCCTGCCTGAAAATCATGCCAGTTCCTTTTGTTTGTACTCGCACCATTCGACGATTGCGCATTCACCGCAAAGCGGTTTACGAGCCTTGCACACATAGCGGCCATGCAGGATCAGCCAGTGGTGAGCGT